>CAZMND010000161.1:0-2531 GCA_964567585.1 uncultured Lachnospiraceae bacterium | reverse complement strand
CATAATAATCGGAATATTACGTTCCTCACGAATTTTTTTACACACTTCAAAACCGTCGATTTCCGGAAGCATCAAATCCAAAATTACCAAAGAAAAATCTCCCTTTAAGGCCTGCGCAAGACCATCTTTTCCGTTGTTTGTAATTTCTACTTCAAAACCACTTAATTCCAAATAATCCTTTTCTAAGTCCGCAATTACTTCTTCATCTTCTATAATCAAAATTTTACTCATATTTAATCTCCTTATTCTTTATTATTAACGATATATTTTCTTAAAACGAAATGCATACAAGTGCCTTCGCCCTCTTTACTTGTGGCCCAGATGTATCCGCCGTGGTCTTCGATAATCTTTTTCACAATCGACAATCCGATTCCACTACCACCCTTAGACGAGTTACGGGACGCATCCGTTCTGTAAAATCTTTCAAAAACATAAGGCAAATCCCTGGCCGAAATACCTTTTCCGTTGTCCTCAATTTCAACCCGGATTGCATCCACTTCATCCAAAATACGGACATCAATTTCCCCATCTTTTCTATCCAAATATTTGATACTATTTCCTATAATATTGTTGATAACCTTCTTAAGCTGTTCCGGATCTGCAATAATGACCGTGTCCGGCTCTACCAGATTGGAATAATTGAAAACAATCTTCCTATCTTCAAGTTCCAGCCCGATTTCTTCTCTACAATCCTCAAAATAATCTGCCAAATTGATACGCTGGAAATTGTAAGGAATCTTATTCGCATCCAATTTGGTATAAGTCGTCAGCTCGTTGATAAGCTTATCCATATCGTTTGCTTTATTGTAAATAGTTTTAACATACTTATCAATCTTTTCCGGCGTATCCGCTACACCATCCATAATACCTTCCACATATCCCTTGATAGCTGTAATCGGCGTTTTTAAATCGTGCGAAATGTTGCTGATTAATTCCTTGCTCTGTTCTTCCTGACGAAGCCGCTCCTCTGTTGTTTCCTTAAGACGAAGCCTCATATCATCATAGTTTTTATAAAGTTCGCCGATTTCCCCCTTTTGCGGTGTAGAAATACGATAATCAAAATTACCCTCTGCGATATTTTGCATCGCCTTATTTAAGGTATTGATTGGTGCAATCATATGATTATTAATCCACCTGATAAGCATAAGCGCCGTAAAAATCATAATAAAAATGAGCGCAATCAACATATCCCACAAAAAGCTTACGTTAATCAGACTGCTTACCCTTGAAATAATGAACAAACTGCCTTCGCTTCCATCACTGAATTCAAAGTCGAACTGCCGCACAAATTTCTTCATGTCATCGTAGAAATATCCGGCTTCTCTATCTTCCTTGTCCGTTCCATACTCCGGCAAACGATTGAAAATCCTCTCCGCTGCTTCCTCATTGCCAGTGTAGTATAGTTCATTGTTCTTTCTTACAACAATATAAGAATTCTTATCGGATACCGCATCATTCAATTTACCCAAATAATTCGTGCTTTCCAATATGGTAGAATCCATATCAATAACTTTATCGATATCCTCCGCAATTTCCTCCGTCAACTGACCGTAAGACTGTACAGCCCAGTTGAAGTTAAGACCACTTCCCAACGGACCTTCCTGACTGTTCAAAAATGACCCTACAAAAAATAATGCGATACAAGTCAAAAATAAAGGTAATAAAGTTATTGTCAAAAATATAAGTATTAATCTCTTTTTAAAGCTCATAATTTGTCCCTCTCTAAAGCACATTATACCACACCTGTTACCTTTCAATTTTTAAATAATGAAAAAAATCATAAAGTTTTTATAAACATATTGACATCTCTCAAAAATATGATATTATAAAATAGTAATCATTACTGATTTTGAAAGGAGGACTTAGTGAATTATAGTAGACAACGAGAAGAAATTGTGCATTTTCTCAAAACAAGAAAAGATCATCCTACTGCCGAGGTAGTTTACGAAAACGTCCGAATGGTTTATCCAAAAATCAGTTTAGGTACAGTTTACAGAAACTTGACACTGTTATCTGAAACGGGCGAAATACTCAGGCTTCGATTAGGTGATGGCGTTGACCACTTCGATGCAGATACTTCGGAACATTATCACGTAATCTGCAATGGATGTGGAAGTGTAGTAGATTTGGATATGAAAGGAAAGAAACTTCCTATCGACACAAACATCTTACCTTATGACGGTACCATTACAGGTCATGTAATCTATTTTAACGGAATGTGCAAAGATTGCAGTCATAAGGATGCATAAGTTACTTTATTAAAAAATATTTATTTAAAAAGGAGATAAAAATTATGAAATATGTATGTCAGGTATGTGGATATGTTCACGAAGGAGACTCAGCACCGGAAAAATGCCCAATCTGTGGTGTTCCGGCTGAAAAATTTACAGCTCAAGCAGGCGAAAAAACATGGGCAGCTGAACACGTTGTAGGTGTTGCACAGGGTGCTCCTGAAGACATTATTATGGATTTACGTGCAAACTTTGAAGGTGAATGTTCTGAAGTTGGTATGTACCTTGCAATGGCAAGAG
>CAZMND010000160.1:0-2654 GCA_964567585.1 uncultured Lachnospiraceae bacterium | reverse complement strand
CAATGAAGGTTACGAACAAAGCGGTTATGGAAGCTCTTGATGGACTTCCACCTGTAAAAGTGCATTGTTCACTTCTTGCAGAAGAAGCAATCCATGCAGCTCTTTGGGACTATGCCACAAAGAACAATATCACGATTGAAGGTCTTGAAAAGCCAAAGACTGACATCAGTGAACATGAGGAAGAAGAGGTTTATTAAGTGGGTAAAAAAGTAATTGTCGGGTTATCCGGTGGTGTGGATTCTTCCGTAGCAGCCTACACTTTATTAAAGCAGGGCTACGAAGTAATCGGCGTAACTATGCATGTGTGGAATCAGGAAGGCGATGATGTATACAGCCAGGCTGTTCGCGATGCAAAAAAAGTTGCAGACCATCTGGGAATTCCACATTATGTGATTGATTTTACGAAAGAGTTCAGACAGAACGTAGTAAATTATTTCATAAATGAATATATGAATGGGCGAACACCGAATCCATGCAATATGTGTAACCGCTTTGTAAAGTGGGAAGCACTTCTGGAGCGGGCTAAGGATTTCGGGGCAGAATATGTTGCCACAGGTCACTATGCCAGAATCAAACAGCTGGATAATGGCAGATATGTTGTGATGAATTCTGCGACAGCGGTAAAAGACCAGACCTATGCCTTAAACCAGCTTACTCAGGATCAGCTTGCCCATACCATTATGCCAATCGGTCAGTATAGTAAGGACGAAATCCGCCGAATTGCAAAGGATGCAGGAATTCCTGTGGCGGACAAACCAGACAGTCAGGATATTTGTTTTATTCCGGATGGAGATTACAAGGCATTTCTGGAAAAATATGCGGACAGAAAACTTCCGTCGGAAGGCAATTTTGTCAACGAAGAAGGCGTTGTTCTTGGAAAACATAAAGGAATTACAAATTATACGGTAGGACAGCGAAAAGGTCTTGGAATTGCTCTTGGTAAGCCTGTTTTTGTATCGGCTATCAGACCTGAGACAAATGAAGTGGTTATTAGCGATACCGGAGATGTGTTTGCAAGAGAACTTCTTTGTAACAGATTGAATTTTATGGCGGTAGAAGATTTGACAGAGCCTACGGAAGTGATTGCTAAAATACGCTATGCCCATAAAGGTAGTCCTTGTACCATTGAAAAAATAGATGAAGATACCGTGAAGTGTACATTCCACGAGGATGTACGTGCCATCACTCCCGGTCAAAGTGTAGTATTTTATCAGAATGACTATGTGTTTGGTGGGGGAATCATATTGTAGATGGTATTCAAACAATTAGAGCTGAGTTTCTATGTTGTTTGGCATAGAAATGATTGATTTAGCATCTAGAATTTATTATTTTAATAATTTTAGATGCTATAATTGCAATGAGAAAATGAATTGGGCAGATAAAAAGGTGTTTTTTAAAGATTTTAGATGCCTTTTCATATGTATAACAATATATTTAAGAGATATGAGCATCTAGTTTACATTAAAATTGTAAATTTAGATGCTTTTTTGATACATTGATCCGAAAATTAGGCATCTAGAATTGGTAAAACTTTTAATTTTAGATGCTTATACAATAAAAGCGGACCATATACTACACAAAAATAGTATATGATCCGATAATAAATTACAATTTCACAAAACGCGTCTTTCGTTCCTTGAATTCGGTATAATACCTAAATCCGGCCTGCGCAAGCAATTCGCTTACCAAATCAAACTTGTTGGCTATAAATTCAGGCACGTGGGCATCGGAGCCGACTGTGATGAGTTCGCCGCCCATTCTATTATAAGCTTTGATGATATCAAGATTTGGATTGGTTACACTTAAGCCGTATTTGAAACTTCCTGTGTTTACTTCAAGGGCAATGCCATTGTAGATAAGAAGTTTTAAAATTTCGTCAATGTAATCGGAATATTCCTTGTAGCTGTAATATTTATTCTGGTTTGGACCGTAACGCACGATGTAATCTAAGTGTCCGAAAGCATCCAGTTCCGGAAATGCCTTGATATTTTCCACGCAGTGTTCAAAATATCGCTCATAGGCGGCACGTTCGCCATAGCTTTCAAAAAACTCAGGGAAGTAAGGGTCTACGCCGTCAATTAAGTGGGTAGAGCCGATGACAAAGTCAAACGGATAAAAGGTTGTGAGTTTTTTCAGGTCATCATATAAATGTGGCTGAACTCCTAATTCGATGCCAAATAAAACTTCACATTTTCCTGCATATTTTGACGCCAGCTTACGGGTTTTGGCAAGATAAGCATCGGTATCTAAAAGGAAAGTAAGTTCCGGCTTATCTAAAGGAACGGGATAGTCATAGTCCATATGCTCTGTAAAACACATTGTGCGAAGTCCCAGCTTAATGCCGGCTTCAATCATTTCTTCCATTGGAGTCTTGGAGTCCGAGGAAAAATTTGTATGTAAATGATAATCTGCGGATATACTCATTGTAAAATCTCCTTCAAATTTTCTAAATTGAGTGTAGCCAAATTTGACAAAAAAGGCAATGAAAATATGTTATTTTTGTTCAAAAAAGAGTTTTTACAATAAAAATGGGTTTTAATTCAAGTTTTTTCATTTTCTATCTTGAATTATTGCTATAAATTGGTTAAAATAATTTTGCTGAAAAAATTTGACAAGCCATACTCGGGCGAGTCAAAAATTATAAATTATATTTT
>CAZMND010000159.1:0-2686 GCA_964567585.1 uncultured Lachnospiraceae bacterium | reverse complement strand
ATGTTCTTGGATAGAAGTCCATATCCGGGTTATCTTTCAACTGATTGTACAAGTGCATAACGTGTAAAATATTAAGTAACTGACGTTTGTATTCGTGTAAACGTTTAACCTGTACGTCGAAAATAGAACGTGGATCAACTTCAATTCCGTTGTGTTCTAAGATATATTTTGCAAGACGTACTTTGTTTTTGTATTTGATGTTCATAAACTCAGCCTGAGCTTTTTTATCATCCGCATAAACAGCGAGTTTTTCAATATGAGCTAAGTCTGTAATCCATTCATCGCCAATGTGTTCTGTTACCCAGTTAGCAAGCAATGGATTACCGTGTAACAAGAATCTTCTCTGTGTGATACCGTTTGTCTTGTTGTTGAATTTTTCAGGCATCATTTCATAGAAATCTCTTAATTCCTGTTCTTTTAAGATTTCTGTATGAAGTCTTGCAACACCGTTTACAGAATAGCCTGCAACGATTGCAAGGTGAGCCATCTTAACCTGTCCGTCATAAACAACAGCCATTTTTCTGATTTTTTCGTGTACATCACCGCCTGCATATTTTGCTTCGATTTCAAGGATAAAACGACGGTTAATTTCTTCCACGATCTGGTAGATTCTAGGAAGCAATCTTGAGAACAATTCGATTGGCCATTTTTCCAAAGCCTCTGCCATAATTGTATGGTTTGTGTAAGCACATGTCTTTGTTGTAACATCCCATGCTTCGTCCCATGAAAGTCCGTGTTCATCCATTAAGATACGCATAAGTTCCGCAACAGCTACTGTCGGGTGTGTATCGTTCAACTGGAATGTAACTTTTTCATAGAATTTACGGATGTCATTGTGTTTACGCATATATTTTTCTACAGCTTCCTGTACAGTTGCTGAAACGAAGAAATACTGCTGTTTTAAACGAAGTTCTTTACCTGCGTAGTGGTTGTCGTTTGGATATAATACTTCAACAATGTTTCTTGCAAGGTTTTCCTGTTCAACCGCTTTGTGGTATTCACCTTTGTCAAAGGAATCCAATTTAAAGCATTCAACCGGTTCTGCGTCCCAGATTCTAAGTGTATTTACAATACCGTTACCATAACCTACTACCGGTACATCAAATGGTACAGCATATACTGACTGATAGTTTTCCTGAACAAATTTGCTGTTGCCGTTTTCATCCTTGTAAATATTCACATAACCGCCGAATTTGATTTCTTTTCTGTATTCAGGGCGGCGAAGTTCAAATGGGTTACCATCTACAAGCCAGTTGTCCGGTACTTCCACCTGGAAACCGTCTCTGATCTGCTGTTTGAACATACCATAGCGGTAGCGGATACCACAACCATAAGCCGGATAACCGAGTGTTGCCAAAGAGTCGATGAAACAAGCTGCCAAACGTCCAAGACCGCCATTGCCAAGAGCCGCATCCGGTTCCTGATCTTCGATAACGTTAATATCTACACCCATTTCTTCCAATGCTTCTTTGATTGGTTCATATGTCTGTAAGTTAATCATATTGTTACCGAGTGCTCTACCCATTAAGAATTCCATAGACAAATAATAAACCGTCTTTGGGTCTTCTTTTTCGTATGCATCCTGAGTTTTCATCCAGTTGTCTACGATGAGATCCTGAACTGCATAAGCTGCTGCTTTAAAAATCTGTTTTGAATCTGCTTCTTTGAGCGGGATGCGGAAAAGAATTTTTACATTATCTTCCACATCTTTTTTGAACTGTTCTTTGTCGAAAGTTACTTTTGTTTTCTTTGCCATAGTCGTTTTCTCCTATACCTTCTCAATTGTAATTGTTACGTCTTCCCCGTTAATGTTCCATTCTTTGGAAACTGTGTAATTGCCTTCAAGGTCTAATACATCTGCCAAAACCTTAGTCGTAATAGCCTCTTTATTTTTCAAAGTAACCTGACCAATCTTGTCGTTTCCTAAAAGAGAAACTTTAATATGGTCCATTACCTCAAAGCCTGAATCTTTTCTCATCGTCTGGATTTTACTGATCACTTCAAATACATAGCCCTCTTCAATGAGTTCTTCTGTAAGATTTGTATCAAGAACAACAGTAATACCGTAATCTGCTTCTGATACATAGCCTTCCTTCTGACTCATTTCAATCAATAAATCTTCTTCTGCGAGAACAACTTCTGCATCGCCTACCATAAACTTGATAGCGCCTTCTGCTTTCAGTTCATCCATTGCCGCATTTCCGTCAATACTTGCTAAATGCTTCTGGATACCACCTAACTGTTTACCGTATTTTGGTCCTACGGTACGAAGCTGTGGCTTAAATGTGTAGCTTGTGAAATCTCTTACGTCATCTGTGAAAAGTACTTTCTTCACATTGAGTTCATCTTCCATAATTTCCACATAATATTCGCCTACTTCGTGAGGAGCTTTTACGTACATTGTACCGATTGGCTGACGGTTTTTGATATTTGCCGCATTACGGCAGGCACGTCCCATAACAACCACCTTCAGTACTTCGTCCATATCCTCTTCCAGTTTTGTATCAATCATAGCTTCATCCGCTACCGGATAATCGCAAAGATGGATACTTTCCGGTGCATTTTTGTCAAGACTTCTTACAAGGTTCTGGTAAATATCTTCTGTAATGAATGGCACCATCGGAGCAGCCACTTTACTTACTGTAACAAGAGCTGTGTAAAGTGTCATATAAGCATTAATCTTATC
>CAZMND010000158.1:0-2689 GCA_964567585.1 uncultured Lachnospiraceae bacterium | reverse complement strand
TTGGTTTTACTGATGATCTAACCTTCATGTTAAACCCTCCTTTCAAAAAAGACCGACTTACATTTTAGCATACAGATAGTCAAGTTGCAAGGGCTTTTTTAATTCTTTTTGGAAAATTTCAAGAATTTTTGCGCTTTTTTCCCGCTATCCTATATTTCAAACGTGACCTGGGTTAAGTCACGTGCGAAATCAATTAATTTTAATAACTTATTTATCTCTCCAGATGATACGACCTTTTGATAAATCGTATGGCGAAAGTTCCAATGTTACTTTGTCACCCGGTAAAATACGGATAAAGTTCTGTCTTAACTTACCACTGATATGTGCAAGTACTTTGTGCCCGTTTTCCAGTTCTACCTGAAACATTGTGTTTGGTAATTTTTCAATAACAGTTCCTTCAATTTCAATTACATCAGCTTTTGACATATTTACCTCCAATATAGCTTGATTGCTCTTTTAATGTCTTCATTGTAAATGATTTGCTTGGTTTCTAATTTATTTTGAATTGTTTCATCAACTCTGTTAATTATCTGAATATGTTTCTTACTTTTTTTCTTTGGCTTATCAAGCGGCTTTAAATCTCCGTCAACCAAATATACATATTCCGAATCTTCTTTTATTATGACATACAGTTTTGTTTTATCGTGTCCTGCCTTTGATGTGGCAAATCTTCCAATCATTTTTCTCACTCCTAATTAGTAAAGAGTTAAAATTTCCGGTTCACCATCGGTAATCAAAATCGTATTTTCATAATGTGCAGACAATGAACCATCCTCTGTCACAACTGTCCAGTCATCATCGAGCCATTCCACATCCGATCTTCCGATGTTAATCATCGGCTCAATGGCCAGTGTCATTCCAGGCTCTAATCGGATTCCGCGTTTTTTCTGTGCAAAGTTTGGTATCTGCGGATCCTCGTGTAACTGTGTACCGATTCCGTGTCCCACCAAATCCCTTACGATTCCATATCCGAACTGTGATACATATGCATCAATGGCATTGGAAATATCATATAAATGATTGCCTGCTTTTGCCATTTTGATACCTTCAAAAAAGCTTTGTTTTGTTACATCAATAAGTTTCTGTGCCTCAGGGCTTATCTTACCGACTGCGTGTGTTCTGGCAGCATCAGAATGATAACCTTTGTAAATAAGGCCTGCGTCGAGGCTGACAATGTCGCCCTCCTGAAGAATTCTGTGCTTGCTTGGAATACCATGTACCACTTCATCATTTACGGATACACAGATAGACGCGGGATATCCATGATAGTTTTTAAAGTTTGGAATACATCCCATATCACGAATCATTTTCTCACCCAGTCTGTCGATATCCAGTGTAGATATCCCCGGTTTGATTGCCTCTTCCATCGCTTTATGCACAATGGCAAGCAAACGACAGGATTCACGCATTAATTCAATTTCTCTTTTTGATTTGATAGAAACTGCCATTCTATTCTCCTAAAATATCAACAATCGCATTAAATACATCTTTCATATCCACTGTTCCGTCAACTTCTTTTAATACACCTTTTTTTGTGTAGAAGTCGATAAGCGGCTGTGTCTGTTCATGATAGATTTCCAAACGATTTTTCACTGTTTCCGGCTTATCATCATCTCTTAAAATAAGTTCCTTACCACATCTGTCACAGATATTTTCTGTTTTTGGTGGAATGTGTACGATGTGATATGTTGCACCGCAAGCTACACATGCTCTTCTGCCGCCCATACGGTTAATAATGTTTTCATCCGGAACATCTACGTTTACAGCGAAATCAATTTTATCGCCGATTTTTGTCAATGCTTCATCTAAAACTTCAGCCTGCGGAATTGTTCTTGGGAAACCATCCAATACATAGCCGTTTTTACAATCTTCATTGGCAACTCTGTCTAAAAGAATTTTTACTGTCAATTCATCCGGAACAAGCAAGCCCTGGTCCATATATTTTTTTGCTTCCATACCAAGTTCTGTTCCGTTTTTAATGTTTGCTCTGAAAATGTCACCTGTTGAAATGTGTGGAATTTCATATTTGTCAGCAATCATTTTGGCCTGTGTTCCTTTTCCCGCACCAGGTGCGCCTAACATAATAATTTTCATCGTCGAATCCTCCAAAATTGTTTGTACAATGTACAATTTTTTCTTTTATATGAATATGTAAAGTCATTACATCTGTTTTTCAAATTTAAACAGGCTTTCTAAACGCAAAAACGAGAAGAACGTAATTTACGCCCTCCTGCTTTTTATTTTTGACACCGGAAAGAGCAACTGCCCTTTCCGATATCAACATAATCATTAATCGTTTAAAAATCCTTTGTAGTTACGTACTAACATCTGTGATTCAATCTGTTTGATTGTTTCTACGATAACACTTACTACGATGATTAAACTTGTTCCTGCAAAGGATACCTGTACGTTGAAGATACCTTTGAAGAAGAACGGAATAATACATACAATTGTAAGACCAACCGCACCGATAAAAATGATTGAATTTAAGATTCTTGTTAAGTACTCACTGGTTGGTTTACCAGGTCTGATACCCGGAATAAATCCACCCTGTTTTTTCATGTTGTTTGCGATTTCTAATGGATTGAAAGTAACTGATGTATAGAAATAAGCAAAGAAGATTACTAATACAACATAAATTACTAAACCAATAGAATACTGTGGTGCTGATGGTTTACACCAGTTGCTG
>CAZMND010000157.1:0-2710 GCA_964567585.1 uncultured Lachnospiraceae bacterium | reverse complement strand
CACACAGATAGGTAATTCCCACCATTTTAAAAATTAATTTTATGTAGTACCCGGATGAATCAAAATAAGCCTCAAACACATCCATACCATCCATTAAAATTACCACGTATTGCATAATATGAAACACAATCAAAATGCATACTGCCAGTGCTAGCAAAAAAGACAAAGCCGTTTTTTGTTCTTTTAACAGTATGATAAAAAAGACGCCTACCAGTGCCAAAATAACAATTTTTTCCATTTTGCACCTACAATTCAAATAATTCCTGTATTGTCACAAACAACTCGTACACATACGGGAGTAACCAGCTAAGAACAATAATCAATGCCGCAAGCCCCACCAAATATGCGTGCTCTTCTCGTCCGCTATGCTTTAAAACCTGACATAATATTGCCACAATGATACCTAAAGCCGCTATTTTTATAATAATTCCGGTTTCCATACATTCCCCCTAAAGCAAAATAAT
The DNA here is from genome assembly GCA_964567585.1 of uncultured Lachnospiraceae bacterium. Taxonomy (GTDB): domain Bacteria; phylum Bacillota; class Clostridia; order Lachnospirales; family Lachnospiraceae; genus CALZKI01. The sequence continues at coordinate 2,246 of CAZMND010000157.1, read as the reverse complement.
GGATATGAGCAAACCGCTCATTACTCCAAAGTAAAGTATTAATTTCTTATTGTCCTGAAATTTTTTCTCTTTTTGTACAATTGTTTTATCTATGTCATTCAAATACTGCCCGATAGCCGACATCTGCATTCCCACATTGTTAAACCCGAACTCCTTTGAAAATTTTGAAAGCCACTGTCTTTCCGGCATTCTTCCCTCGTAAGTTCTAAGTTCTTCCTCCCAAATGACCTCAAACGATTTCCCCTGATTTTCTTCATATCTTTGACATACCGTCTCCAGAAAAGCTTTTAATTTCCCCTCACATCTGTATGTATATTCCCTGCAGATATCCGGTATCGGAATGTGGGAATATTCAATTTCCTTAAGCAAATATGTAGAAAACTCTTTTATTCGTATCATTCCCTTTAACTCGTCAGTTTCTTCCTTTATTTTTTCAAAAGCCAATCCGCAAAAGCCGGCCAGCAAAAATAGAATTCCAAACAGTTTAGTCATACAATTCACCTATATCAATTTTTTGATATACCCTGCACTTTCCGTTTTCTCTCTCCATAAAAATCAGTTTTTCAAATCCGCCCTCATTTAGCAATTCATCCATATACGGCTTTTTTATCAGTTCCTCCCGGCTTCCCGCATGAATAGTAGCAACAATTTTTACACCGCATTTTATAGCATATTTTATAGCCTCAATATCTTCTTTTCCGCCGATTTCATCCAACGCCAGAACCTGTGGTGACATCGACCGTATCAACATAAGCATTGCCTGCTTTTTGGATAAACAGGATATTACATCTGTTCTTGGTCCCAAATCGTTTTGCGGCGTACCCTTAAAACCGCCTGCAATTTCATTCCGCTCATCCACTACACCAACTTTATATGCGCTTCTTTTATAACTTCCTTTGGAAAGCTGGCGTACAACATCCCGAAGCATTGTGGTTTTTCCACATCCCGGCGGTGAAATAATCAGACTGTTTTTTAAATTTCCTTCCTCAAACAAAAAATGAATGACTCCGTCTGCCACGCCCAGAATTTGATGTGAAATACGAATATTCATAAAAGTGACATATTTGATTGTCACAATCTGCCCCTTCTCATCCACCACAACTTCCCCTGCAAGTCCAACTCTGTGTCCTCCCGGAACTGTAATATAGCCTTCCTTTAATTCATCCCGGAAAGCATATACCGAACATTTGCAGATATGATTTAAAATACTGTCAATTTCTTCCCCGGTCATAAGCCGGGCCTCTTTTATATTCAATGTCCGATGCCCCATCGGGTCCAAAAAGTATTCTTTTCCTCCAATAGCTATAGTTATAGGATTATTTATTCGGATTCGTACCTCTTCTATATAGTCTGCATCTTTTGAAATCTCCTTCCAAAAATCCTTCATTTTGTCCGGAAAAATATTTATAAATTCCTGTGCTTTGTCCACATTCTCACCTCTTAACAAAGTATATGAGCAAGTCCCAATCTTATGACAAAAAATGGACAAAAAAAGAACTACTTGTTTTGATGACAAGTAGTCCTTTGATTTTTATTATTTAGTTCTGAGCTACATCTTTCATTGAGAAGCTGTATCTGCCCATCTTGTCCTTTCCAAGACAAACAACTGTAACTGTGTCGCCAAGTGTAAGAACATCTTCTACATGGTTGATTCTTTCTTTAGAAATCTTAGAAATATGAACCATACCGTCTTTACCAGGTGCAAACTCAACAAATGCACCAAATTCTTTAATACTTACAACTTTACCTTTGAAAATCTGACCTTCTTCAAAGTCTGTTGTAATAATTCTAATCATATCGATGGCTTTGTCCATCATTGCTTTGTCTGTACCGCAAACGCTAACTGCGCCTTCGTCAGAAATGTCAATCTTAACACCGGTAGCATCGATAATTGCGTTGATTGTTTTACCTCTCTGGCCAACAACTTCACCAATTTTTTCAGGATCAATCTTAATCTGTTCAATCTTTGGAGCATATTCGCCAACTGTAGGACGTGGCTCGGTAATTGCTTTCTTCATACAGTTGTCCATAATGAATAATCTTGCTTCACGACATCTTGCAATAGCACCTTCTACGATAGGTCTTGTTAAACCGTGAATTTTGATATCCATCTGGATAGCTGTGATACCTTCTGTAGTACCTGTTACTTTAAAGTCCATATCGCCAAAGAAGTCTTCAAGACCCTGGATATCTGTCAATAATACGAAATCATCATCTGTATCGCCTGTTACAAGACCACATGAGAT
>CAZMND010000156.1:0-2715 GCA_964567585.1 uncultured Lachnospiraceae bacterium | reverse complement strand
AGGCGCAAAAGGAAGGGGCATCCGTTGCCGATATTTCCGCCGGTCTTGCTTATTCGGTTATCAAAAATGCCTTGTTCAAGGTTATTAAGGTTTCCGATGCTTCCTCTCTTGGAAAAAATATCGTTGTTCAGGGCGGTACATTTTACAATGATGCAGTGCTTCGAAGCTTTGAAAAAATTGCAGACTGTCAGGTCATCCGTCCTGATATCGCAGGAATTATGGGTGCTTTCGGTGCTGCTTTAATTGCCCGAAAACACTATAAAGACGGTATGGATTCTACTATGCTCTCCTTTGAAAAAATCTGCAATTTGGAATTCACTACCACAATGGCCAAATGTAAGGGCTGTACCAACAGCTGCCGACTGACCATCAACCGTTTTTCCGGCGGCAGACAGTTCGTTTCCGGAAACCGTTGTGAACGTGGCCTTGGTCTTGAAAAAAACAAAGACAACGTACCGAACTTATTCGATTATAAATTACATAGATTTTTTGACTACGAGTGTCTTACTTTAGATAAAGCAACACGCGGAACCGTTGGACTTCCACGTGTTCTCAATATGTACGAAAACTACCCATTCTGGCATACTTTCTTCACAGAACTGGGTTATAGGGTTGTATTAAGTCCTTTATCCAACCGTAAAATTTACGAACTTGGAATCGAATCCATTCCAAGCGAATCCGAATGTTATCCGGCTAAGCTTGCTCACGGACATATTGAATGGCTGATTAAACAAAAGGTGGACTTCATCTTCTATCCTTCGATTTTTTATGAAAGAAACGAATTTGAAGACAGTAACAACCACTTTAACTGTCCGATTGTAACTTCTTATTCCGAAAACATTAAAAACAATGTGGAAGCAATCGGTCACGGTGAAGTAAAATTTATGAACCCGTTTATGTCTTTTAGAGACGAAAATACCATCAGTCAGTCCTTAGTCGGTGCTTTCAGCGATATTCCTGCCAAGGAAATTAAAGTTGCGGTTTCGAAAGCCTTTGCTGAACTAAACAACGCCCATCTGGATATGCAAAAGAAGGGCGAGGAAGTAATTGCAAAATTAAACAGTGAAGGAAAACGCGGTATTGTTCTTGCGGGAAGACCTTATCATATTGACCCGGAAATCAACCATGGTATTCCGGAAATGATTACTTCCTATGGTGTTGCCGTACTGACGGAGGACTCCGTTTCGCACCTTACAAAGCCGGAAAGACCTCTGATTGTTTCCGACCAGTGGATGTATCACTCCAGACTCTATGCTGCAGCTGCCTATGTGCGCACCGTGGAAAACCTGGACTTAATCCAGTTAAACTCCTTCGGTTGCGGTCTGGACGCAGTTACAACGGATCAGGTAAACGATATCTTGTCAGGCTCCGGTAAAATTTACACCTGCTTGAAAATTGATGAGGTAAACAACTTGGGTGCTGCCAGAATCCGTATCCGTTCTCTTCTCTCCGCCTTAAAAGCAAGGGAAGAAAATAATATCGAACGTACTATTGCGAGCACGGAAAACAAACGCGTTATCTTTACTGAAGAAATGCGTAAAGAATATACGATTTTATGCCCGCCAATGTCACCAATGCACTTTGATATGATTGAAGCCGGTTTTAAATCCTGCGGATACAATATGGTCATTATGGGCAACGACAACAAGCGTGCCATTGATATGGGTCTTAAATACGTAAATAACGACGCCTGCTACCCTTCTTTGATTGTCGTGGGACAGATTATGGATGAACTTTCATCCGGCAAATACGACCTTAATAAAACTGCAGTTATTATGACGCAGACAGGTGGCGGTTGTCGTGCTACCAACTATGTCGGATTTATCAGAAGAGCTCTTAAAAAAGCCGGTATGGAACAGGTACCTGTTATTTCCTTAAACTTAGGCGGAATCGAAACCAATCCGGGGTTTGACATCAATTTGGATATGATTTCACGTCTTGCCTACGGTGCAATTTTCGGTGATATTTTTATGCGTTGCGTTTATCGTATGCGCCCTTATGAACTCGAAAAAGGTGCTGTCAACGCCGTTCATCAGAAGTGGCTTGAAAAATGCCGTGAGTTTTTATCCGCTAAACATTTAAGTTTTGGTAAATTCAAAAAACTTTGCCGACAAATCATTGAAGATTTTGATGCAATCCCGATAAGTGATATGAAAAAACCCCGTGTCGGTATTGTAGGTGAAATTTTAGTAAAATATATGCCTGTTGCGAACAATCATCTGGTAGATTTGTTAGAATCGGAAGGTGCCGAAGCAGTTGTACCTGATTTGGCAGACTTTTTGCTCTACTGCTTCTACAACCAGATATACAAAGCTGAACATTTAGGCGGCAAAAAGAAATCGGCATTCATTGCCAAGGCCGGAATCTCTTTTGTGGAATTTTTACGTGGCAGTGCAGTAAAAGCCTATAAAAAGAGCAAGCATTTTTCTCCGCCTTGTAGCATTTACGAAACAGCAAAAAATGCCGAAGGTATTGTATCAATCGGTAATCAGACCGGCGAAGGCTGGTTCTTAACCGGCGAAATGGTAGAACTTATCCATATGGGAGTTCCAAACATCGTATGTTGTCAGCCATTTGCCTGCTTACCTAACCACATCGTAGGTAAAGGTGTTATCAAAGAACTTCGCCGCCAGTACCCTTCTTCCAACGTAGTTGCCATCGACTACGACCCGGGTGCCAGTGAAGTTAACCAGTTGAACCGTATTAAATTGATGC
>CAZMND010000155.1:0-2863 GCA_964567585.1 uncultured Lachnospiraceae bacterium | reverse complement strand
ACAATGATGAACTTTGCATTCAAAGGAACAGAATTCGAAGCATTGTCTGAATATCTTGAAGGACCAAGCGCAGTAGCTATTTCTACAACAGATGCTACAGCACCTGCAAGAATCATTTGCAAATTTGCAAAAGAAGCAAAAGCCCTTGAAGTTAAAGGTGGTGTGGTTGAAGGTACTGCATATGATGCAAAAGGTATCACAGCAATCGCTGAAATCCCATCAAGAGAAGAATTACTTTCAAAATTATTGGGAAGTATTCAGTCTCCAATTACAAACTTTGCTCGTGTTATGAAGCAGTTAGCAGAAAAAGGTGGCGCAGCAGAATGCGAAGCACCTGCAGCTGAAGCAGTAGCAGAAGAAGTTAAAGAAGAAGTTGCAGAAGCTCCAGTAGAAGAAGCAGCTACAGAAGCACCGGCAGCTGAATAATGAAACAAAAAACAATTAACAAATATTATTATTAAATGGAGGAAATTAATAATGGCAAAATTATCTACAGCAGAAATTATTGATGCTATCAAAGAATTATCAGTATTAGAATTAAACGATTTAGTAAAAGCTTGTGAAGAAGAATTCGGCGTATCTGCAGCAGCAGGCGTTGTAGTTGCAGCAGCAGGTGCTGGCGCAGCTGAAGCAGCTGAAGAAAAAGATTCATTCGACGTAGAATTAACAGAAGTTGGTTCAGAAAAAGTTAAAGTTATCAAAGTTGTTCGTGAAGTAACAGGTCTTGGCTTAAAAGAAGCTAAAGACTTAGTTGACGGAGCTCCTAAGATGGTTAAAGAAGGCGCATCTAAAGATGAAGCTGAAGCAATCAAGAAGAGCTTAGAAGAAGTTGGCGCAAAAGTTACATTAAAATAATCGCGACCTAACGGATTACAAGGAAATTAGAAAACACAGGCGTGTGCTTGCACACGGACCTGTGTTTTTTGTTTTTTTGAATACAATGTATGTGCTTCTTGCAACGTTTCTACCCACGAGAGTGATTATGAGTCTTGTGGGCGGAAAAAATTTATATATTCTAAGATGGTTTCTACCCATAACAAAGAAAACATTTTTTATGGGAATATAAAAATTCAATATTTGCATTCAAAAGTAGTAAAAATCTCTACCCATAACAAACTCTCAGCGTATTATGGGAAGAAAACCCGAAAAAGTATAATGAAAATGTCTGTCCATAAAGCGTGATATTGGCTTGGTGGGAAGAAAAGACGCATATTGCCGCCGCCAATGGACTTTGTTATAACAAATCCACATAGGAAAAATTTACAAATTTTTATTGACTTGGAAAACAGTTTGTAGTATTATGTAATTTGCATTATTATGGTGCGGTATGCATATTTATGCCCAAAAACCGATATAATAGGCCAAAATCATTAAGAACGGGGTGAAATGTCAATGGAAAAGAACAGAATACGTCCTATTGCCGCAGGCAAGAACATGCGTATGAGTTATTCGCGACAGAAAGAAGTTTTGGAGATGCCAAATCTGATCGAGGTCCAGAAGGATTCTTATCAGTGGTTTTTAAAAGAAGGTTTAAAAGAAGTCTTTGATGATATATCTCCTATCGAAGATTATGCAGGACAGTTTAGTCTTGAATTTGTTGATTTCTGTTTATGCGAAGACGAAGTAAAATATTCTATTGAAAAATGTAAGGAAAGAGATGCTACTTATGCAGCTCCTTTAAAGGTTAAAGTACGTCTTCTACACAAGGGTGAAGAAGAAGAAATTAAAGAATATGAAATCTTTATGGGCGATTTGCCTTTAATGACAGAAACAGGTACTTTCGTAATTAACGGTGCAGAGCGTGTTATCGTTTCACAGCTTGTACGTTCACCGGGTATTTATTACGGAATTGCTCACGATAAAGTAGGTGAAGCTTTGTATTCTGCTACAGTTATTCCTAACCGTGGTGCATGGTTGGAATATGAAACAGATTCACAAGGCGTATTTTACGTGCGTGTAGATAGAAACAGAAAGGTTCCTATCACTGTTTTGATCAGAGCATTAGGTATCAGCACAAACGAAGAAATTATCGAACTTTTCGGTGATGAACCTAAACTTATGAATAGTTTTGCTAAAGACGTTTCTACGAATTTCCAGGAAGGTCTTTTAGAGTTGTACAAAAAAATCCGTCCGGGTGAACCTTTAAGCGTTGAAAGCGCAGAAACTTTAATCACTCAAATGTTCTTTGACCCTAGAAGATATGATTTGGCTAAAGTCGGAAGATATAAATTTAACAAGAAATTAGCATTCAGAAATCGTATCAGACATCATATTTTAGCTGAAGATGTTATCGATATGAATGGTGAAAAACTTGCTGCAGCAGGCGATAAAGTGACGGCTGAAATGGCTGACGCTATTCAGAACGCAGCAGTTCCATATGTATATATTCAGACAGAAACAAGAAATGTAAAAGTTCTTTCTAATATGATGGTAGAACTGACTAATTTTGTAGAATGCAATCCAAAGGATTTTGGCATTTCAGAATTAGTTTATTATCCTGTACTCGCTCAGCTTTTGGAAGAATTCGGTGAAGATCCGGATGCTCTTGGCGAAGCATTACAGAGAAATGCATCTGAATTGGTACCAAAGCACATTACTAAGGAAGATATTTTAGCTTCTATTAACTATAATATGCACTTAGAATATGGTATCGGTAATGATGATGATATCGACCACTTAGGCAACAGACGTATCCGTGCCGTAGGTGAGTTATTACAGAACCAGTACAGAATTGGTTTATCAAGACTTGAAAGAGTTGTTCGTGAAAGAATGACTACTCATGATGCAGAAGAAGTAACAGCACAACAGCTTATCAATATTAAACCGGTTCAGGCTGCTGTAAAAGAATTCTTTGGTTCTTCAC
>CAZMND010000154.1:0-2868 GCA_964567585.1 uncultured Lachnospiraceae bacterium | reverse complement strand
GGAGAACCAATTATTTTTGCAACACAAAGAGGTTATGGTGACCTTAAAGGTGGATGGGAATTTCCGGGTGGAAAGATTGAGGAGGGTGAATCACCAGAAGAGGCTCTTGTACGAGAGATAAAGGAAGAGTTGGAAACTGAAATTGCAGTTGGAGAATTGATTGATACGATTGAGTATGATTATCCGACGTTCCATCTTTCAATGAATTGTTTTTGGGCAGAGATTCTTTCTGGTAATTTGGTTCTTACAGAACATGAAGCTGCAAAATGGCTAACGAAGGCGGAAATCGATTCGGTAGATTGGTTGCCAGCGGATATTACATTGATAGATAAGATACGACTTGATATGTAACATAATTATAACTATAACTATATGGTTTACTGTTAAAGAGGTGATATAGTATGAAGAGTAAGTTTGATGAATTTTATTTTGAAAACGATAAGAACTATCCAGCAGATGTTTATTGGAGTTTGTATGACCATGATCGTCAAGCAGCGATTAATAAATATGAAGGGCACATGTTTTGTCCGCTTTGTAGATTGGCGCCACTTACTGTTGCGAAAGGAAATCAACGTAGATATTTTAAAGTGGTAGAGTCAGATATGGACAAACATGATAGTGATTGTTCATATAGATGTAACAAGGGTTCAAAAAGAGATACTGAGATATTCTATAGAAATTTAGATGAGACGGATATAAGAAATAGATTAGTAAGTTGTATGAATAGAATGTTAAAGAAGAGCAGTGGAAAAACTAATTCTAAAGGATCTGTATCAAGCGGTCAAAAAAAACATGAAAAAAGTTTTTTGAATTTTAATACGGATAGTGGAGAAACTAAATATTTGCCACATAAAAATTTTAATTCTAAGTCATTTGGAGATGATATAGGTATACAAAAAATATATTATGGAAGATGTGCATTATATATTGTAAAGTATATTCCGCAGGAAGAAAATGATATAAAAATGTATTACTTGAAGGTGTTAAATCAGGAAACAAAAAAACAAATATGTGATGTTTCTATACCCGTATATGTATATAAATATTTGGAAAATGATTTAAAAGAAATACCAGAAGAAAAACAAAATGCGATTAATTATTATCTTTGTTTTTCAGGTGTTTTAGAGACTGGGAAATATACATATAAATGTAGATTGACTGATTCACGACTGTTGGTGTTAGAAAAAAACACGTAAAAGTATGAGAAAACTACAATAAGTATTACAGCCCCAATTCGATTTTCTCGATTTGTGGCTGTCTTCATATCCATATCCAAAACTAAACCTTACCTACTTACTAAACCCTGCCCTCTTCCTCAGCGTCGGGTCCAAAATCTTCTTTCTAATTCTCAGCGATTCCGGAGTAACTTCCAACAATTCATCCGTATCAATAAAATCAAGAGCCTGTTCCAAACTCAAAATTCTAGGTGGAGACAAGCGTAAAGCTTCGTCAGCGCTGGAAGAACGAGTGTTGGTGAGCTGTTTTTTCTTACAAACGTTGAGCTCGATGTCCTCGCCACGGCCGTTCTGCCCCACAACCATACCGGAGTAAACCTTTTCGCCGGGACCGATAAACAAAGTACCGCGTTCCTGGGCATTGAAAAGACCATAAGTTACGGCTTCCCCGGCTTCGAAAGCGATAAGAGAGCCCTGTTTTCTGTACTGGATATCGCCCTTGTAAGGACCATAGCCGTCGAAAATTGTGTTCATAATACCGTTACCCTTGGTGTCTGTCATAAAGTCGCCACGGTAGCCGATAAGACCACGGGACGGAATGGAGAACTCAAGGCGTGTGTAACCGCCGGAAGCGGTGCCCATAGTACGGAGTTCGCCTTTTCTTTGGCTGAGTTTTTCAATAACGGTACCGGAGAATTCGTCCGGAACATCGATGTAAGCTAATTCCATTGGCTCAAGGCGTTTGCCGTTTTCGTCTTGTTTGTACAATACTTCCGCTTTACTTACTGCGAATTCAAAGCCTTCACGGCGCATATTTTCAATGAGAACCGAAAGATGCAATTCGCCGCGGCCTGAAACACGGAAGCTTTCGGTTGTTTCGGTTTCTTCCACGCGAAGGGAAACGTCTGTGTTAAGTTCCTTAAAAAGTCTGTCGCGAAGATGACGGCTTGTCACATATTTACCTTCCTGTCCGGCGAGTGGAGAGTCGTTTACGATAAAGTGCATTGCAATGGTTGGCTCTGAAATCTTCTGGAAAGGAATCGGATCCACGTTGTCTACAGAACATAAGGTATCGCCGATGTGAATGTCGGAAATACCGGAAATTGCCACGATAGAGCCGATGTGGGCTTCTTTCACTTCTACTTTATTTAATCCGTCAAATTCGTATAACTTGCTGATTTTTACTTTCTTCTGTTTTTCCGGTTCAAAGTAGTTGCAAATCATGACTTCCTGATTTACAGCCACGGTACCGTTGTCCACCTTACCCACACCGATTCGGCCTACATATTCATTGTAATCGATGGTGCTGACAAGTACCTGTGTACCGGCTTCAGGGTCGCCTTCCGGAGCAGGAATGTAGTCCAAAATGGTTTCAAATAATGGTTCCATATTTGTTCCTGGCTTATCTGCGTCCAAAGAAGCGTAGCCGCCTTTTGCAGAGGCGAACACAAACGGGCAGTCAAGCTGGGAGTCGTCTGCGTCCAAATCAAGGAACAGCTCCAACACCTCATCGATAACTTCGTTAGGTCTGGCTTCGGGACGGTCGATTTTGTTGATACAAACGATAACCGGAAGCTTCATTTCCAAGGCTTTACGGAGCACGAATTTGGTCTGCGGCATAGCCCCTTCAAAGGCATCCACCACCAAAATTACGCCGTTTACCATTTTAAGCACACGTTCTACTTCGCCGCCA
>CAZMND010000153.1:0-3293 GCA_964567585.1 uncultured Lachnospiraceae bacterium | reverse complement strand
ACGGTGCAAACATGGCAACAGGTGAAGCAGTTCAGGTTGGTGAAGCAGTAGGTATCATTGCTGCCCAGTCTATCGGTGAACCGGGTACACAGCTTACAATGAGAACATTCCATACAGGTGGTGTTGCCGGTGACGATATCACACAGGGTCTTCCTCGTGTTGAAGAATTGTTTGAAGCAAGAAAGCCAAAGGGACTTGCAATCCTTGCAGAATGCAGTGGTGTTGCAACAATCCGTGATACAAAGAAAAAACGTGAAGTAATCATCACAAACGACGAAGGAAAAGAAGAAGCATATTTGATTCCTTACGGTTCACGTATTAAGATTACAGATGGACAGACAATCGAAGCCGGTGATGAATTAACAGAAGGTAGTGTGAATCCACACGACTTGTTAAAGATTAAAGGTATCAGAGCTGTTCAGGATTATATGATTCGTGAAGTTCAGAGAGTATATCGTCTTCAGGGTGTAGATATCAGCGATAAACATATCGAAGTTATCGTTCGCCAGATGCTGAAAAAAGTTCGTATTGAAGAAAGTGGTGACACAGACTTCTTACCGGGTGTTTTGGTAGATGTACTTGATTATGAGGATATGAATGAAAAATTGATTGCAGAAGGTAAACAGCCGGCAGAAGGTAAGCAGACAATGCTTGGTATTACAAAAGCTGCTCTTGCAACAAACTCATTCTTATCAGCAGCTTCCTTCCAGGAAACAACAAAGGTTCTTACAGAAGCAGCTATCAAAGGTAAGGTTGATCCACTTATCGGCTTGAAAGAAAACGTAATTATCGGTAAACTTATTCCGGCCGGTACAGGTATGAAACGTTACCGCAACACATATTTAGATACAGATGCTAAGTTAGCTAATGAAATAAATGTAGATGAAGATGTTGTTGAAGAAGTTGTTGCTGACGAAACAGTAATGGATGAAATCGTAGATGCAGAAGTTGCTGAAACTGAAGAAGCAACAGAAGAATAAAAATGATTAAGAAGCTTTTGCCTGTAGAAAACTACGGGCAAGGGCTTTTTTTTGAGGTTAAATTATTGTATAATTGTAATAATCTTTAGAAGAACAAGGAGTTTTTGAACGGAGGGCTTATGAAAGTATTGGTTACTGGCGTAAAGGGCCAGCTCGGATATGATGTTGTGAACGAACTTACAAAAAGAGGTCATATAGCAATTGGCACAGACATAGAGGAAATGGATATTACCGATGCGAAAAGCGTGGATTCGGTAATTAAGGAAAATGCTCCCGATGCTGTCATCCACTGCGCAGCTTATACAGCGGTAGACGCGGCGGAAGACAATGTGGAATTATGCAGAAAAATCAATGCGGAGGGGACACAGAATATTGCTAATGTCTGTAAAGATGTGGATATCAAAATGATTTATATCAGTACGGATTATGTGTTTGATGGCGAAGGCGAAAGAGCCTGGGAACCTGATGATGAAAGAACTCCGCTTAATGTTTACGGCCAGACAAAATACGAAGGTGAATTGGCGGTACAGAATACGCTGGATAAATATTTTATCGTGCGAATTGCATGGGTTTTCGGTGTAAATGGTAAGAATTTCATCAAGACAATGCTGAATCTTGGAAAAACAAGAGATTCCCTTACGGTGGTAAATGACCAGTTTGGCTCACCGACATATACTTTTGACCTGGCTAGATTGTTGGTAGATATGGTGGAAACAGATAAATACGGAATTTATCATGCAACCAATGAAGGCATTTGTTCATGGTACGAATTTGCCTGTGAAATATTCAGACAAGCAGGAATAGATGTGAAGGTTTCACCTGTTTCGGCAGCGGAATATCCTGCCAAAGCAAAACGTCCGTCCAACAGCCGTATGAGTAAAGATAAATTGGCCGAAAACGGTTTTGAAAAATTGCCGACATGGCAGGATGCGCTTTCAAGATACTTAAAAGAAATCGAATATTAGGAGAAATCTATGGAGATTTTTTTTCACAGATATGGCAGTATATGTGAACCGGATGTTATAGAAGCATTCAAGTCACTTGGTATTTTGGTGGATGAGGAAGATAGTGAAATTTATCAGAAAAACATAGCGAAAGATGTGAGAATTAAGATTTTGGCAGAGCGAATTCTGACAAAGAAGCCTGCATTTGTCTTCAGTATGAACTATTTTCCATACATTTCGGAAATATGCCAAAAGCTGAATGTTTTGTATGTGTGTCTGAGTGTGGATTGTCCGGTTCTGGAATTTTTTTCAAATTCCATACACAATAGCTGCAACAGAATCTTTTTGTTTGACTACAATCAGTATTTACAGTTTAAAGACGAAAATCCGGAGTGTATTTTTTATTTGCCCCTAGGAACCAATACAGACAGATGGGATGCCGAGCTTTTGGATGAAAATAAGACCGGTGCGGACGCAGAGAAACGCTGGCTATACGATGTTTCACTGGTGGGTTCTTTGTACACTGAAAAGTCACCTTACAATAATTTGCAGATGAGCGATTTTGACAGAGGCTTTGCAGATGGTCTTATCGAGGCGCAGTTAAAATTGCCGGGACTGGACCTTGTAAATGAAGTTTTGAACGAAAAGATTATTCATGCAATCAAAACTGCTGAGGTACAAAAAGAGAATAGCCTGTGGCCAAGCTACAATTTACCGGATGCTTTTACGGACACGGATAAGTATGTAGTGGCAAATTATTATTTGGGTATGCGTATATCCGAGCTGGAAAGAATACGCATATTAAATATGTTGGCGGAAAATTCACAGGTGGAACTTTTTACCAGAAGTGATACATCATCTTTAAAGGGTGTGAATGTCCATGGTGGAGTTTCCACGCACAAAGAAATGCCACAGATTTTTTATAGAAGTAAAATTAATTTAAATATCACCATCCGTTCCATTCAGACAGGGCTTTCCCAAAGAATATGGGATGTACTTGGATGCGGCGGTTTCCTTTTGACAAACTACCAGATGGAAATTCCGGAATATCTGGAAATCGGAAAGGATTTGGATTGCTTTGAAAATGTGGCGGAACTGAAGGACAAAGTGGCTTATTATTTAGCCCATGAAGACGAGCGTATGGAAATTGCATGCCGTGGCTATGAAACGGTGAAAACGAAACACACCTGCCGCCACAGAGTTGCAGAAATGTTGAAAATAGTATTGACAATGCATTCGTGAGCACGTATAATGATTTAGCGTGCATACGAATGCATTTTATTTTTATGCACAAAATTATAATGTAAAATTTTCAAAAGAAAGAGGTGAAACAGAATGCCAACATTTAACCAGTTAGTAAGAAAAGGAC
>CAZMND010000152.1:0-3351 GCA_964567585.1 uncultured Lachnospiraceae bacterium | reverse complement strand
ATGAAGAAGATCTTACCTTACATCTAAGGTACATTTGTTAAGCAGGAGTTATCAGATAGAGTCATAAGGAGGAAATAAGAGATGGCAAGAATTAAAGGCGGCTTAAACGCTAAGAAAAAACATAATAGAGTATTAAAATTAGCAAAAGGTTACAGAGGAGCAAGATCAAAACAGTATAGAGTAGCTAAACAGTCAGTTATGAGAGCTTTAGCATCTTCTTACGCAGGTAGAAAAGAAAGAAAACGTCAGTTCAGACAGTTATGGATTGCACGTATCAACGCTGCTGCAAGATTAAACGGTTTATCATACAGCAAATTTATGTATGGTTTAAAAGTAGCAAATATCGATATGAACAGAAAAATGTTAGCTGAAATGGCTGTTAATGATGCAGCTGGTTTCGCTTCATTAGTTGAAATCGCAAAGAAAAACGTAAAATAATATGTTATTAAAAGCGGTAGCCGTATAGGATACCGCTTTTTTTGACTTTTGGAATATGTGTTAGTATAATATGAGATAATAAATGAAAAACGGAAGGATTTTATTATATGGGTTCAATTAGTCATTTGGAACCGAAGGCAGTATTCACATATTTTGAAGAAATGTGTATGATACCTCACGGTTCAGGTAATGTACAGAAAATCAGTGATTATTTGGTAGAGTTTGCAAAAGAGAAGAATTTGGAATATGTCCGGGATGAGGCGTTAAACGTTATTATTAAAAAGCCGGCTACTATAGGATATGAAAATTGTCCGCCGGTGATTATTCAGGGGCATATGGATATGGTTGCGGTGAAAAAGCCTGACTGCGACATTGATATGAAGACAGAGGGACTCAAGCCTGTGACAGACGGGAAATTTGTTTGGGCGGAAGGTACCAGCCTTGGGGGAGATGACGGAATTGCGGTGGCGTATGCACTGGCAATTTTGGATTCTGACGATATTAAGCATCCGGCCTTAGAAGTGATAATTACAACGGATGAGGAAGTGGGAATGGATGGTGCCATTGCACTGGATGCGTCAAATATCAAGGGCAGAAGAATGCTCAATATTGATTCGGAAGTGGAAGGTGATTTGCTCGTAAGCTGCGCAGGCGGTATGAGAGTGAGCTGTCATTTGCCGATTAAAAGAGAAAGCAAGATGGGACTAAAATACCGTCTTACAATAGATGGTCTGCAGGGCGGTCATTCCGGTGTGGAAATCCATAAGGAACGCGGAAATGCAAACTGTATTCTTGGAAGAATTTTATACGAACTTGAAAATGTAACAGATGTCCAGGTCATTAGTGCAAACGGTGGTCTTGCGGATAATGCTATTCCAAGAAATGCAGTTCTGGAATGTATGATTTCTGAAGAATCTAAGGAAATGTTTGTGTCGACCGTGATTGAACTGGAAACAGCAATTAAGCAGGAATTTTTGACAAAAGACAAGGATGTATTTGTGGAAATCAAATCACTGGGGATGGGAACTGCTGAGGTGCTTGATAAAGCAAGTACACTGAAAATGGCATACTTACTTATGGGTGTTCCAAATGGTGTGTGCGCTTATAGTGCCGATATCGAAGGACTTGTGCAGACCTCCTTAAACTTGGGAATACTGAATTTGCAGGAAGAGGAACTTTTGTTACAATTTGCGGTAAGAAGTTCTTTGGAGTCAGAAAAGAAAGTGCTTGGACAGAAACTGGATGTGATTACGCAGCTCGTGGGTGGTTATACGGTTATCAGCGGCGAATATCCGGGCTGGGCATATAAAGATGACAGCTACCTTCGCGAACATATGAAGGGTATTTACAAAGAGATGTACGGAAAAGACTTAAATATTGTTGCGATTCATGCAGGTCTTGAATGTGGCATTTTTTCAGGGAAATTGGATGGCCTTGATTGCGTTTCATTTGGTCCTAATTTGTATGATATTCATACAACGGAAGAGCGTATGGAAATTGCCAGTGTTCAGAGAACTTGGAATTTTATATTAAAAGTGCTTGAAACGATGAAAGAATAAGGTAAAATGGAGACAAGGAGAAATCCTTGTCTCTTTTAGGAAGTGAAACTATGCAAAAAGAAGTGAAAAGTAAATCAGATAAAAATAAATCAAATAAGACAAAATCAGATAAATGTAAGGTTTTTGGAAAATGCGGAGGCTGTCAGCTTTTGAATATGCCCTATGAGGCGCAGCTTCAAAAGAAGAAAGATGAAGTGTCAAAACTCTTAAAACCCTATTGTAAAGTGGAAAAAGTAATTGGAATGGATAACCCGGTACATTACAGAAATAAGGTACTGGCTTCTTTTTCCTGCGATAGGAAGGGGATGCCGATTTCCGGTATGTACGAAGAAAATTCACACAGGGTTGTACCTACGGACAGTTGTCTTTTGAATGATGAGAAGGCAGATAAAATCATTGTGTCTATCCGTGGTCTTTTGAAATCTTTTAAAATAAAAACCTATAACGAAGATACTGGCTACGGACTGCTTCGACATGTGCTTGTACGTGTGGGCAAAAACAGCGGTCAGATTATGGTGGTTTTGGTGCTGGCATCGCCGATTTTGCCCGGAAAAAATAATTTTGTAAAGGCACTCAGGCAGTTGCACCCTGAGATTACCAGTATGGTAATTAACGTAAATCCGCGTCATTCAAGTGCGGTTTTGGGAGAGAAAGAGATTGTTATTTACGGACCCGGATTTATTGAAGATACGCTACAGGATAAGGTATTTCGTATTTCGCCAAAATCTTTTTATCAGATTAATCCGGTGCAGACAGAAAAATTGTACAGTACAGCTATTGAATTTGCGGGATTGACAGGGAAGGAGACTGTGCTTGATGCGTACAGCGGTACGGGGACAATAGGTATTTGTGCCAGTGACAGGGCAAAGAAAGTTATTTGCGTGGAACTAAATAAGGATGCAGTGAAAGACGCCATTGTGAATGCAAAACGTAACAAGGTGACGAATATCGAAATATACAATCAGGATGCGGGCGAATTTATGTTAAAGCAGGCCGAAGCAAACATTAAAGTGGATGTTGTGTTTATGGACCCGCCGCGCAGTGGCAGCGATGAGAACTTTTTAAAGAGTCTCTGCAAGCATGCACCGAAAAAAATTGTATATATTTCATGTAATCCGGAAACGTTGGCGAGGGATTTAAAGTATTTGACAAAGAATGGTTATGCGGCGAAGAAGGCTGTGGCTTGTGATATGTTTCCGGTTACAAACCATACAGAGACAATTTGCCTTTTAGAGCGATTGGGCAACCGAAAACCGGATACTCACGTGGAACTAAGTATCGACATGGAAGAATATCATAAAATAGTCGATTCTAAATTTTGACAGAGAGGAAGCACAAGGATGATTGGATTAAT
>CAZMND010000151.1:0-3420 GCA_964567585.1 uncultured Lachnospiraceae bacterium | reverse complement strand
CACTGACAACGGTTGTACTGGAGTACAGCCAGTTATTTTTCAGGTTGGTCCAGCCATCATAGGTTTCCAGTTCACCCCATTCACTGATAACGCCCTGAAGGGCACCGGATGACGCCACCTGTGCGCCCAGCTGGCGACAGGAGTAAATCGCTGTTCCGTCGTAGTCACCGTTCAGCCACTCCCATTTTGTGGCACTCTGCGCAAACCAGTTGCTGCCCATATTCAGGGTCACAGTCTGTCCGTCAGCATCCGTACCTGTCAGGGTGACGCCTGCCGGATTGCTTTTTACGGTCATGATATTACCGTTGATGCTTACGGCCGGTGAGGATGCGGTCCAGGTGACCGTGCCTGCGGCGTTCTCCGTATCGATGCGGAATTTCGCGCCCGGCCAGGTGCTGGCGGGGACACGCCTGCCAAAGTTTTTGCCGTCTGCGCCAGTGGCATCGATGCCGGTGACGCTGCTGACCGTCAGGGCTGGCATGACCGTGATGACGGGGGCTGTGTACTGCTGACCATACGCGTCAGCGGTAATGGTGGCCGCTCCGGGCATGGTACTTTCCCATGTCGTGGTGGCACGGCCCTGTGCATCTGTGGTGCCCTGTGTCTGCCAGAGGTTGCCACTGTCAGCATGCCAGTCCACGCGTTCGCCACTGACAGGGTTGCCTGCGGCATCCGTCAGCGTCAGGGTGACCGTCTGCCTGCTTCCCGGATAAACACGCTCTTTTTCAACCGTGATGACACCACGGACGGTACGGGTGAAGGTGACAGACTGTGCGCTGATTTGTTTACCGTCAACGGTGGCATTAACCACGGCCTGTCCGGCCTGCGTGCTGGTCAGCGTTACCGTGGCTTCGCCCTGTGCACTGGTTGTGCCCTGCAGGGGCGAAAGTGTACCCAGGTCGGTGCTCCACTGCACGGCCTTATCCTTCACTGGCTGACCTGCCGCGTCACGCACGTTCAGGGTGTACGTGATGACGTCGTTTCCATCAGCCACAGCGGTGGTCCTGCCGGCCTGCAGGGTGAGATACAACTGCTGTGTGAAGCTGACGCGGGGCGCACTTACTGTGGTGGTCGTACCGTTCAGGGACAGTGATACCTGTGCAGTGCCTGCCTGTGTACTGGTCAGGGTGGCAGAAGCGGCACCGGCAGCATTCGTCACTGCATCCTGCTGTGTGAACTGCCCGTTGTCCGTGTGCCAGGTGACAGCCTGTCCGGCGACCGGAACACCGGCGGCATCCCGGATGACAGCGGTCAGAATGATGCTGTCCTGTCCGTCAGCAACGACGGAGGTTTTGTTCGCCACAATGGCGGAATCCAGGCGGTTTTCAAACGTCACCGGGGCGGCGCTGATGGTGGTGCCGTCCACGGAGGCATTCACCACAGCCTGTCCGGCACGGGTGCTGGTCAGTTGCACAGACAGCTGGCCGTTCTGGTCGGTGGCGCCCTGCGTCCGGCTCAGTTGCCCGGCCGTGGTGGTGAATGTGACGTTTTTCCCGGAAAGGGGCTTACCGTCAGTGGTTTTCAGCGTCAGGGTGTAGCTGACCGCCTCCTGACCATCGGCCAGCGCCTGAGTACGGTCAGCCAGCAGTTCTCCCTGCATGGCGGCAACGAAGGTCACATCAGCCGCTTTTGCCGTCTGGTTACGGGTGGTGGCCGTAACCCGGATAATACCGGCGGTCTGACTGGTCAGGGTGGCTGTGGCCACACCGTCAGCGTTCGTGGTGTTCTCACCATTCAGCGTGCCGCCGTTGTGTTCCCAGCGTACAGCCTGTTCGCTGACCGGTTTTCCGTCACTGCCCGTGACGGTCAGGGTGTAGCGCACACTGTCCGCACCGTCTGCAGTGGCCGTGGTTTTATCCGTGCTGACAGCCAGTTGCTGCTGTGCTGCCGGGGACACCAGAATACGGGTACGGGCAATATCAGAGAGGTTGCCACGGGTATCCCGTGCCCTGCCGGAGAGTGTGACACTCTGATTTTCGGCAGACCAGGCGGGTAACTGCAGCGTAATCCGGTTGCCGGCGTTGCTGATAACCTTCCCGCCAGCCTGACGCAGTTCTGCGTCGTCAAGCCCGATACTGGACAGTCCGTATTTCGCGTTTACCTGTGGCGTCAGGGTGACGGTCGTCAGTTCTGCGCCGTACACATCCGGTGGCAGTTGCAGGGTAATCAGCGTCTGCTTACGGTATTCCAGCACCACATCATTGTTACGGTTCACCAGTTCCAGGCGGTTAGCGGCCAGTGAACGTTGCGCACCCACCCGGCTGCTGTCCAGCTGATGCGCCAGCAGTTCACCGATACGGTATGTCAGGCCGAGGTTCAGGCGGGTGTCGTCAGCCCCGTTTTTGCCCCGGCGATAATCGACACCGGCGGTCAGCAGCGGGAACGGCGTCCAGGTGACACCGGCTGTGATGGCGTGAGGATTTTTCTGGCGTTCAGACTCGCCGAACAGCGCCACTTCATTCCCGTAATACTGCTCGTAAACCAGCTTACCGCCCAGCTGCGGATACGCAGGCAGCCAGCCTTCAGCACGGATATCCCAGCCGTCAGCCGGACGTTCGTCATAATCGGTAACGGTCGGGGACTGCCGCCAGTCAGACAGGCGCTTATACCCGTTGGTGGATACTTTCAGGTAATCACGCCAGGCTTCCACGCCAATCCCGTAGCGGCGGTTGGTGTTGCGCCAGTCCACGTCATAAAACACGTTGTATCCCAGCATCCAGCCGTTATCCGTGAAGTAACGGTGGCCAAGTCCGGCATTGGTGGTGAATCGCCCGTCGTTATCCCGCATCCCGAGCTGGGTGAACAGCACGTTCTTCGGGGTGTTGTAAAACGGCAGCAGGACGTCAAGCGACGAACCTTTCAGGGAGAAGTCACTGTCCACGCTCAGCTGCGCTTTTGCTGTACCGAACTGATTCAGCCACTGCGTAACCGCATCTGCTGCCTGCCCGGAAGCCTGGCTGGTCAGCAGCTGGCGGGCTGCGTCACCACTGTTGCTGCCCTGCAGCACACGTCCGGCCTCCATCGCCGTCTGTGCCACAGACTGCTCATCAGCCTGAAAGACGCCGGCAAATGCCGGGGAAATTTGCGCAAAGAACTGCACGGCCACCATTGAGTAGCCAATAGTTTTCCTCATGGGTTTTAATCTCCGTTTTGTATCAACAGAAGATGAATGGATGAACTGAAGGGAAAGAGGTAAGGGGCAGTGGGAGAGCAGGCTGCATGTACGGCAGTCCGGCTTCCGTCAGTAGGGCAGTATCCAGGCCTGCCCCTGTTCCCAGCGGGACTGCCAGTGTTTCAGATACGTTTCCGCAATATCAGGTGCGTTTCTGATCACGATGGCGTTCTCTGAATTTGCTCGACTGGCAGCACGGCTGAAGTTGAAGCTGCCGGTTTCCACATTTGTCCGGTCAGTGATGATGA
>CAZMND010000150.1:0-3431 GCA_964567585.1 uncultured Lachnospiraceae bacterium | reverse complement strand
CATCGCCACCGCATCCGCGTTTCTGTTTGGACTGGTATCGGCGCCCATTACAACCGCAATCAGCTCGATTCCATCCTTCTTTGCCGTTGCCGAAATACAAAATTTTGCTTTGGAAGTGTATCCGGTTTTCAGTCCCGTTGTCCATTCGTATTGTTTTAACAGTTTATTCGTGCTGGATAGCGTAAAATTCGAGCTGCCTCTCTGGGTAGTATGCGTAATATCCTCCATCCAAATAGTCGAATAATTATAAATTTCCGGATAATTTGTAATCAACGCCTTTGACATAATGGCCACATCGTACGCACAGGTATAATGATTGTCGGAATCGGTAAGACCGCAGCAATCTACAAAATTCGTGTTGGTCAGCCCCAGTTCCTTAGCCTTTTCATTCATTCGGTCTACAAAATCCTTCTCCGTACCGCTTATATGCTCTGCCATTGCCACGCTGGCATCGTTTCCCGATGCAACGGTAATACATTTAATCAATGTTTCTACTGTCTGATGCTCCCCTTCTTCCAAATACACTTGCGAACCACCCATGGATTTGGCATAGGCACTCGTCGTAACCAAATCATCCAATTTTATTGCCCCCTTCTCAAGTTCCTCAAAAATAAGAAGCAAGGTCATAACCTTGGTCACACTGGCAGGACTTCTTTTAGTATAAGCATCTTTTTCATAGATCACTTTTCCTGTAGAGGCTTCCATTAAAACAACCGATGGTGCCCCAACTTCTAACGCATGCACATTTAACGTATTCGTAAAAAAAATAATCGAAACAAGCAAAACCGTAACAATTCTGTTTATTTTCTTCATATTACTTCCCAATATAAATTCTTACACTATTTATATTCGCCGATAACGAAAAAAAGTCCTCAACATTCTTTGTTGAGGACTTTTAAAGCG
Source organism: uncultured Lachnospiraceae bacterium (assembly GCA_964567585.1). Lineage (GTDB taxonomy): Bacteria > Bacillota > Clostridia > Lachnospirales > Lachnospiraceae > CALZKI01. The sequence goes on along the minus strand of CAZMND010000150.1, from coordinate 2,528 downwards.
TTTAGTTATATTTACGTTTTCTAGCTGCTTCAGATTTCTTTTTACGTTTTACGCTTGGTTTTTCGTAATGTTCTCTTTTACGAATTTCCTGCTGGATACCAGCTTTTGCGCAACTTCTTTTAAAACGACGTAAAGCGCTATCTAAAGATTCGTTTTCTTTTACGATTACATTTGACATGTTTACACCCGACCTCCCTTCAGTCCCTTCCTATCTCATTGACTGATTGGGTTAATAATTGTGCACCTTTTTTGCACAAAATTCATTATATCACATTTTTTCCAGTCGTCAACTGTTTTTTCAAAACTTCTTAAAAAGAATTTAAAATTACTGAATCTGACTATCCAAAACTTCCGCTACTTTTGCGATTGCATCCGGAATTCCTGCAGGGTTTTTACCGCCGGCCTGAGCCATATTCGGTCTTCCACCGCCACCGCCGCCAACTAATGCTGCAATGCCTTTGATTAAGTTTCCTGCGTGTGCACCTTTTGAGAGAGCTTCATCTGTTGCCATTGCCATAAGATTTACTTTTCCGTCTACCTCTGAAGCAAGAACAACTACACCGTCGCCAAGTTTATCCTTCAACTGGTCACCGAGTTCACGAAGTCCGTTCATATCAACACCCTGAACGCTTGTTGCAAGAAGCTTAACGCCTTTTACGTTAACAACCTGGTCCATAACATTACCGAGAGCATCTTTTGCAGCCTTGCTCTTTAAGGATTCCAATTCACTCTGAAGTGCTTTCATTTCTGCAAGTAAATGTTCTGCTTTTTCAATAACATTTGCTGGATTTGCTTTTAACACACCTGCTACCTTAGCAAAATCTTCTTCGATTTTTGCATAGTAAGCAAATACGCCGCTTCCTGTTAAAGCTTCAATTCTACGTACACCGGCAGCTACACCGCTTTCCGATACGATTTTGAATGCCGAAATAAGACCTGTGTTTGCTACATGAGTACCACCACACAATTCTTTTGAGAAATCTCCCATTTCTACAACACGTACCGATTCGCCGTATTTTTCGCCAAAGAGTGCCATAGCACCTGACTTTTTAGCTTCTTCTACGCTCATTACGTTTGTAATAACCTGAATATTTTCAGCAATTTTATCATTTACGATTTTTTCTACGGCACGGATTTCATCCTGTGTCATAGCCTGGAAATGACTGAAGTCAAAACGGAGTCTGTCCTCATTCACAAAAGAACCTGCCTGTTCTACGTGCTCGCCGAGAACGGTTCTTAAAGCCTTCTGTAAAAGGTGTGTTGCACTGTGGTTTTTACATGTGTTGGCACGTTTTTCAGCGTCAACCTTAAGTGTTGCCACGTCACCTTTTTTGAACATACCTTTTGTCACTTTACCAACATGCCCCACTTTACCGCCAAGCAATTTGATAGTGTCCATAACTTCAAATTCACTGTCACCTACAGTGATGACACCTTTATCTGCATTTTGTCCACCACTTGTTGCATAAAATGGTGTTTCTTCTACAATAATTGTACCTGTCTGTCCATCAGACAAAGCCTCTACAAGCTCCTCTTCTGTTGTAAGCACTGTAATTTTTGAATCGTGGCTCAATCTGTCATAACCCACAAATTCTGTTGTGATACTTGGATCGATAGATTCGTATACAGTTACATCTGCACCCATATAGTTTGTTACTTTTCTGGCATTACGTGCTTTTGTTTTCTGTTCCTGCATACAAGCCTTAAAGCCTTCTTCATCCAAAGTAAAGCCTTTTTCCTGTAAGATTTCCATTGTTAAATCCAATGGGAATCCGTAAGTATCATACAGCTTGAAGGCTTCTTCGCCTGATAATTCAGTCTTGCCTTCTTTTTTCATATTTTCTTCCATATCTGCTAAAATAGAAAGACCCTGGTCGATTGTTTTATTAAACTGCTTTTCTTCCTGTGTTAATACATTGAGGATGAAAGCTTTCTTTTCTTCAAGTTCCGGATAGCCGTCTTTTGATTCCGCAATAACTGTCTGGCTTAAGTTTGCAAGGAATTCTCCTTCGATACCGAGCAATCTTCCGTGACGCGCCGCACGACGGATCAATCTTCTAAGTACATATCCTCTTCCTTCGTTAGTTGGCATAACACCGTCTGAAATCAGGAAGGTTGAAGAACGGATATGGTCAGTAATCAAACGGATAGAAATATCGTTGATTTCATCTGTCTGATATTTTACATTTGCAAGCTCACAGATTCTGTCTCTGATAGCTTTCATAGTATCAATATCAAATACACTTGTTACATCCTGTACTACTACTGCAAGACGTTCAAGTCCCATACCTGTATCAATGTTTTTGTTGGCAAGTTCTACATAGTTTCCTTTGCCATCGCCATCGAACTGTGTAAATATGTTGTTCCAAACTTCCATAAATCTGTCACAATCGCATCCTACTTTACAATCCGGTTTGCCGCAGCCGTATTTTTCACCGCGGTCAAAATAAATTTCCGAACAAGGACCACAAGGACCTGCGCCATGTTCCCAGAAGTTATCACATTTACCGTTTTCATCACGGTAGAAA
>CAZMND010000149.1:0-3434 GCA_964567585.1 uncultured Lachnospiraceae bacterium | reverse complement strand
CGCCGGCTGGGAATTCTTTTGCTATGAAAGATTTTAAATAACCGGATATGGATGCGGTTATTTAAAAATGGGCGGAGGTGGATTCGAACCACCGAAGCGATACGCAGCAGATTTACAGTCTGTCCCCTTTGGCCTCTCGGGAATCCGCCCATATATGTCAAAGGCTTATCGCCTTTGACTCAACAATGTATATTTAATCACAACTCTATTCAAAATGCAAGAATTTTTTATGAGATGATTTGTTTACATGTCTTAAAACAATAGCTGACTTTGGTGGAAGGTTTACCATTACCCTACCGCTGATTACCGGGAAGGATACTTTCTTGGTTGTAAAACCTTCATTTGTAGTAAGAATCATCTGTTCCATAGTACAATCTCTCGGAACACCAAGCTCCCACACACTGATTTCTTTTACCATAACGGAATCGTTATTGTTTACTACAACCAAGGATTGTGCATCTTTATTGAATCTGCCGTAACCGATAACGTTATAATCCGAAACAACATGTTTTAATGAACCTGTCAGCATTTCTTTACAGTTTTTGTGTACATGAATCATATCTTTGTGGAACCGGATTAGTTCCTTATCTTCTTTGCCCCAAGGATATGTTCTTCTGTTATCCGGGTCTGTAAAACCGCATACACCTGCTTCATCGCCGTAGTAAATTGTCGGCGCACCCGGCCAGGTCATCTGTACAAGGACTGCTTCCCTAAGGACAGCCTTATCCACACCTTCATTTGCCGCTTCAGGACCAAGTGTGTGTGTTCTACCTACCTTACGGTTTGTACGGGTCAAAAATCTGGAATGATCATGGTTGGACAACTCATTCATCGCAACCTGCAATGAACCATTTGTAAAGCTTGAACCATGATGTGTCATTGCCTGGAAGAAGCAGTCTGCATTACCAAGCAAATCTTCTCTGTAATCGTCACTGTGCTTTTGCATACCTGTCAAAAACCATGTGAGCGGTTCCATAAATGCATCGTAGTTCATTACAGTATCCCACTCATCGCCTCTAAGCCAGCTCTTCGGATCTCCGTAGTGCTCAGCCAGGATGATAGCGTTCGGATTTGCCTCTTTTACGGCTTTTCTGAATTCTTTCCAGAAGTTATGGTTATATTCCGGCGAATGACCTAAATCAGCCGCCACATCGAGTCTCCAGCCATCTGCATTAAACGGCGGAGAAACCCATTTCTTTCCAATATATAAAATATAATCTGTCAGTTCCTTAGAACCTTCATAATTAAGCTTCGGTAATGTGTCATGTCCCCACCAACCATCATAACTTGGATTGTATGGCCATTTTTCACTATCGTAAAACTGGAAATAGCTGTTATATGGGCTTTCCTTTGCCACATATGCACCTTTTTCATAGCCCTTGGCATTTTCATAGATGCGTTCCCTATCAAGCCACTTGTTAAAAGAACCACAGTGATTGAAAACACCATCCATAATAACCTTCATGCCGCGTTTGTGAGCTTCACTTACAACCTTTGCAAACAACGCATCACTTGCCTCTAAATTAGCCTTATTGGTTACACGATTAACATATTTTGTTGCGAGGCGGTTTTCACACTCGCCTTCTTTTAAAAGCTCGCCTCTGTCATCCACAATTTTTCCAAAATGTGGGTCTATATGATCGTAATCCTGAATATCATATTTATGGTTGGACGGCGAAACAAACAGTGGGTTGAAATAAATAACATCAATGCCCAAATCCTGCAGATAGTCCATTTTATTGAGGACACCCTGCAAGTCACCACCGTAAAATTCCCTAACACCCATCTGCGCCGGGTATTTGTTCCAATCATTTACCTTAACGGTCTTATCGCCAATGTAGTGATATTCTCCTGTCTCTACATCGTTTGTCGGATCTCCGTTGCAAAAACGATCCACGTAAATCTGGTACATAACTGCACCTTTTGCCCATTCCGGCACGTGGAAGCCCGGAATGATTTCAAAATGATAGAACGAATTAATATCTCTTACTACACCTCGTCTGTCATATTTGACAAGCGCTTTTCCGGATTTTATTTCAAAATAATATAGATAGCTTTCTTCTTCAACAGTAACAGTGATTGCATAGTAGTCAAAATTTGCATCACTCTCTACCTTCTTCATAACTCTCTTCTGGTCATTATGAACGAGAAAAACTAAATCCACATTGTTAACCGAAGTTCTGAATCGGATAGTTACCTCCGAATTCGGCTCCGGCTCAACCGGTGAAACATAATCCTCCGTCATATCGGAGAAGAGTGCTTTTTTTCTGATTACAGGTCTCATAGCGTTAATATAACTCTGATCCTGCCCCAATTTCACATAATGTCTAACGTCTAACATAAATATATAACCTCACTGTACTTATTTTATTATATGTTGGGAAAATATTCAATGATTATGACGTATTTTTATAAAATAATTTATCGCATTAAAGTAATAAAGCCCTTTTCAGGAATTTCCTAAAAAAGGGCAGTTAAAAAGACAGTCTGTAACAGGCTGCCTTTTTAGAGAAGGTATTTCTTTCTTATGGGGTATAGCAAAAAACTATATAATGTATTGGGGGGTTACAAGTAGTATAATAGCATAGGTCCCCCTATGGGTAAATGCAAAGAATTCACAAATATTACAAATATTGCCAATTAGTTTTGTGCATATTTACCAGTTTCTTTTGTACAAAAGCCACAAATCTACCTTTTTCAAACTGGTTAATATGTTTATAAGTCAAAAAAAAGCCGGTTGCAAATTATCACAACTGACTTTTTAATCCTTTTTCTTTATTACTGAATAAACATATGAATCTCTATTTCCCAAATCTTATTGTCATAAACCGAAAATTCATAGCCTATATCATATGGATTAGAAGGATTTTCGATTATATAATATTCACCGTCTTCTATTGTATAGTCAATACCTTCCAATTTTGACCGTAACTCTTCACCTGGCATACCACGCTTAATGCCGCCTATCACTTCCAAGTCAAAAGCAGCAAAATCGCCATTCGCCATTACCGAACCAACCCAGCAGTTTTCAATAGTAGTTGCATTCTCTGCTTTATTGTATGCAAGACACGAGTAACTCTGACCATTGTAATACATAACTAACGAACCGGAGCCTCCTCCTTCAACAGCCATATCGGATCTATCTTCATACCAATAGAGTTTTCACATTAGAATAACGCTTCAAATTCTTCGCGTGTAATCTTTTCTTTTTCAAGAAGAAGCTGTGCACAGCTTTCCAAAACATCTTTGTGCTCGATAATAATGTCTTTTGCCTTTTTATAGCAATCGTCAATAATTGTTTTTACTTCTTTGTCGATTTCACTCGCCACAAGTTCGCTATGGCCTTTTGTATGAGCCAAATCCCTGCCGATAAAGACTTCGTCATCATCACTGTCGTAATTAATTACGCCCACATTTTCTGACATACCGTATCT
>CAZMND010000148.1:0-3586 GCA_964567585.1 uncultured Lachnospiraceae bacterium | reverse complement strand
CCACATTTGAAGAACTGTATTATCATATGAATGAGTTCATAGTTGAAAATGGATTTGTGAATCTTGATTTTATGGGGAATCTGGGACATTCCATTGTGAAAACTAAGAATGACAGAATTTATATTGAAAAAGGTAATAAGGCGAAACTTGGAGAGGTGAATTATTTTACTTTCGAACCGCATATAGCATTACCAGGTTCAAGGTATGGATATAAGAAAGAGAATATTTATTATTTTGATGGAGATGTATTGGTAGAATTATAGATTGTATGTAAAAGGACGTAATTATGAAAATAGAAAGATTATATGCACTGACCTTATATCTTCTTAATCACGGAAAATCTTCTGCCTCAGAGTTGGCAAAACACTTTGAAGTATCAGTGAGAACTATTCAGAGGGATATAGATGCTTTGTGTCAGGCAGGTATTCCTATCTGTGCTTTTACCGGTGTTAATGGTGGATATGGAATTCTAAGTAATTTTAAAATGAATAATCAACTGGCATCAGAAGATGAATATGCCTATATTGCCACTGCGATTAATGGTTTAAAGACTATAACCAATAATCCGATGGCTGGAGATATTTATGAGAAAATAACAGCCTTATCAAAGAGCAATAATATAGGGATGATTTTGGACTTTTCTGTGTTAAGGGAAGGTGATGAGAAATTACTTAAAATGTTGCAGTCAGCAGTTAAGAATAAACAAGTGGTTAGATTTACTTATACAAATAATAACGGAGAAACAAAAGAACACCGCGTAGAGCCGATAGCAGTTATTTATAAATGGTATGCATGGTATATGTTGGCATATAATACAGCGAAACAGGATTATAGGACATATAAGCTTGTTCGAATGGAAGAAGTTTGTGTGACAGAAGATGAATTTTCCAGAGAGCACAAGTCAGCAGAAACTATCTTAGATGATTGTAGCAAATCTTATCAGGGAAAGGACATATCTACAAGAATTCTAATGAGATGCCGTGGTAATGCGATACATAGAATAAAAGAATATTTAAACGGACAGTTAATTGAAACATTCGAAGATGGTAGTGCTATTGTGGAAATTCATATTGTAGAGAATGAGCAATGGTGGATTGGCATTGTTTTGTCACAGGGAAAAGAAGTCGAGATTTTAGAACCAGAGCATATAAAAGAACGGATTATTAATAGTGCAAAAGATATTCTTTTTTTATATGGGAAACTATGACATATAGATGTCGTAGTTTGTGTGAGATAATGTTTATGAAATTATTAATGCTTAACAAATTACGATATGGAGGTTGATAGAACTATGAGTATTGATGTGTATGAACAAATTCCATTTATGGAAAGTGAAAAGTTTCTGTTGAGGGAAATTAATGATGCGGATGCAAATGATTTGCTTAAAGTGTATTCAGATGTAAATTCAGTTCCGATTTTTAATAGTGACAATTGTGTGGGTGATTTTTATATTACTACTATGCAAGATATAAATAGAATGATTGATTTTTGGAGACTGGAATACCAAAACAAATATTATGTACGTTGGGCGATTGTTGATAAGAAAACAAACTGTGCAATCGGTACAATAGAGCTATTTAATCGAAAGGCAGAAGATTATTTCAATAATTGTGGATTACTCAGATTGGATTTAAGAAGCGATTATGAAAACCAAGAGGTGATAGAGGATATTCTTGGAATCATTATTCCTAAAACAAAGGAAATATTTGCTTGTGAAATGATTGCGACAAAAGCAATTTCAATTGCTAAGGAGCGAATTACTGCTTTGGAGCAAATGGGATTTGGCCTGTCAGAAGAAGTTTTGGTAGGACACGATGGGACGAAATACGATTCCTACTATGTTCGTGAGGTGTAGAAAATGGCTTTTGATTTTAAGAAAGAATATAAAGAATTTTACATGCCAAAGAATAAACCGGAGTTTGTTAATGTTCCAAAAGCTAATTATATTGCGGTTAGAGGAAAAGGGAATCCTAATGTCCCGGATGGCGAGTATCAACAGGCAATCAGTGTATTGTATGCTGTTGCATATACTTTGAAGATGAGTTATAAAACAGATTATAAGATAGAAGGCTTTTACGAATATGTTGTTCCACCATTGGAAGGATTCTGGTGGCAGGATAATGTTGATGGTGTAGACTATGGAAATAAAGATACATTTAACTGGATTTCAGTTATTCGTTTGCCTGAATTTGTTACAAAAAAGGATTTTGAATGGGCAGTAGAAACTGCAACAAGGAAGAAAAAAATTGATTGTAGCAAGGCAGAGTTTTTGATAATTGATGAAGGATTATGTGTTCAGATAATGCATATGGGACCATTTGATAATGAGCCGGAGTCTGTGGCAATAATGGATGCGTTTCTATTAGATAACGGATATGAAAATGATATAAATAAAAAACGTTTGCATCATGAAATTTATATGTCAGATGCAAGAAAGGTCGCACCAGAGAAATGGAAGACAGTAATAAGACATCCAATTAGAAAAAAATAGTAATATATACGAATGGTTGCAGAATATATTTAAGACGCTAAATAAAGAATTTTTTTATGGATACCCATAGTGTGACTATGAGTATTTTTAATCGCAAGATGGGTTTATTGTTGCTTTAGTATACTTTAAATTTCGATGCTATGAAAATTTCATAGTACTACTATGACTTTTTCATAGCATGGCATTTTTGAAAGTTGCTCCTGAAATTTTGATGCTATGATTTTTTTCATAGCACTGCTATGAATTATTCATAGAAACTACCCTAAACTGCTATGACATTTTCATAGCATTGGTATTTTTAAGGTAGGTACGAGGTATTAGGGGCGATTTATCCCCTAACAAGATGGCATTTTGGATTTGTAGTCCCAAAATGCGTATCTTGCCATGTAGGGTCAGCAATTTTTGCAACTAATATTACGTTCATTTTTTCGAGAGAAAAATAAAGATGAAGATACGTGCTAAGTTTGATTTTTAACTATTTTCAATAGTCCTCGACTCATAGTAACACTATGAGTTACTCGTAGTATTGCTTTGTTCAAATTATATGAATGATGTCTTATCATATGTATGTACTGATAATATCGATATTATATATGGAGACATATGCATAGATATTACAGATAGTACTAATATTGTGACTAGGAGGGAAACTTTGAACAAGGAATTTGAACGCTGCTGCAGATTTCTGGCTGAGATGATGGAGAAGTATGGAGCTCAGGTTATGCGAGATATTATCGCAGAGATTAAATATGAACCGGAAACTTGGCGTAATGATGCAGAGGGAAGATTTAGGTTTGTGACTTATGCATTGATATTTGTGAAGAGATTTGGAAATGTGGCATAAGGATTAATGGCATCCTACGAAAGTGGGATGTATACATAGATAGAGCGTTCAAAAGTATACAGATTTATGAGTTGAAAATGATAATAAGTTGATTAAATAATGTGTGATCACTTGGTTTGTACAAAGTACAAGTCGGGTGATTTTTTGATATTTATCAGAATACATACAACTAAATGAGAAATAATCACATTTAAGGGTTGATTTTTATGAAAAATTGTATATAATAAAAAGTAGAAAAGAAGGTGAGGTAG
>CAZMND010000147.1:0-3653 GCA_964567585.1 uncultured Lachnospiraceae bacterium | reverse complement strand
CAGTAAAAGTAGCAGCAGGCAACTTAGAAATTCCTGCAACAAACTGTGCGTTTGTAGTATTATAGTTAAAGTTCTTTGGAAATTATAAGATTATAGAATATAGACAGGATATAAAACAGCGGTATTTCAAAACTTTTAGAGTCTTGGAATACCGCTGATATTATTTTTAAAAATTATAATAATTTACTTTCTAATCATTCTTTTGCATTATCTACTTTTTTAAAAATTTCTGTTTTTCTTTTACCTCATCCAAAAACATTTTTACTGAATACAGCCATGTACGTTGTTCTGGTGTATAAGTTGCGTGAATCGGTAATGGCAATACCAACTGAAGCTTCTTATCCATCATTTCTCTAGTCTGATTTTCGCTAATTGCTGATTCTAAAGTTAATAAATGTTTCTGTTCTATTCTATCAGCCTCAGATAGTACCTGTCTCCATCTATCCTTGCAGGTACTTTTTGCACCAAGCATGGTTAAATATGCAGACGGATAATTCGCATCTCTATATACCTCAATACAAGGAAAAATAAAATCTGGTTTTGACTTATTTTCAGTAACTGGTGTATGAGAATACATTATATTCTGGCTCTTCAGTAATTCTTCAATATGATTTTCCAACGACAACCCGGCTCTACTTTTTCTTCTGTTATGTACAGAGAGAGAATATTGAATAAACGCATCTACATCTATTCCCTCATCGGTAACAAATCCTTTTTGCAGTCTTTCTTTAATCAAATACTGCTCCATTAATTTAAAAAGTGCTTCTTCTCTATTAACCCATTTTATAAGGGTTGTGTCTGGGTCTTCAATTGGATTAACATCTGTAATCGTTTCTCTTGCATATGCTGAAAACTCCTTCGTTGATGGCAGGTTTCCTTTAAATTTAACTAACATTGGCTCTAAATAAGATTCGACACTTCTATCTTCATATTCAATTCCTATCTGCTCAAGAACCATTCTTGCCGCTAATTCAATTTTTTCATCACCTAAATCAAATTGTGTCTTGCCAACAAACTTTTCTGTATCCAGTCCTTTTAACTCAAATAACCAATATAACTGACTCTCTATTGTACTATCTTTCTGAGCAACAATGACAAGTAGGGTTCCATCTGTCTTCATGCAAATAAATAAACTATCTCCGGCTTTAGCTCGTTTTGACACTTCTGTAGTTTGAAAATACAATCTCCATTCTGTACGCATTGGATTATTATATCTCGCATCATACCATGTCATTTTTCCAGAAGCACTAATTGACACATCATCGCCTATGTACAAAAATGAACTAGTAAATTCTTTTTTAGGACTGTCTGTCCCAAATATCTTGTCCATTGGCTTTTTTGCATTATACTCATGTTGATTACTGATATTAGAATTTGTTTCTACCTCTGATAGTTTTTTTACAACTACACCAGAAAAGTATTTATTTAAATAACCTGCTTCCATGGCACACCTTCTTTACTATCTTTCCTTGCTTCAAGTTCTTCGAGTTTCTCCACAATTAGTTTCGCAACATTTTCCATCAATGGTACTACCACGGAATTACCAAACTGCATATATGCTTGCGTATCAGATACCGGAATTTTGAATGTATCCGGAAAACCTTGTAGCCTTGCACATTCCCTCGGTGTCAGCCTTCGTGGATTTTTCCCTTCTTGCTCAATCAATATTTCCGAACCATCTTTGTAATACCTAGCACTAATTGTTCTGGATACACCATCAAGTGGAGCTATTCCATACCCAAAACCATTACCAGCTGCCTTGTGCTTCGCAGCATAATTCTGTAAATAAATCCACAATTTATCAGATAAAGTATATTTACTGTCTACTTCTTTATCTAAAATATCTCGCATCACTGGTTTTGGTTCAACCGGCGTCAAATTAAAATCAAACTTAAAATCTTTACCATATTTCTCCCTATCAAAACCAACAATCAAAATTCGCTCTCTGTGTTGTGGAACAAAATTCTGTCCATCAAGGATGTCAAAAAACACTTCATATCCCAATTCATCAAGAGATTCTTGGATTATCTTAAATGTCCTGCCTTTATCATGGCTGCACAGATTCTTTACATTTTCAAGCATAAAAGCCTTCGGACGTTTCTCTTTTAATATTCTACATACATCAAAAAATAAAGTCCCCTGTGTCTTATCAGCGAATCCAGTTGCCCTCCCCATACTGTTTTTCTTTGAAACTCCAGCTATAGAAAATGGCTGACATGGAAAACCTGCCACAAGAATGTCATGCCTTGGTATATCCTTTTCATCTACCTTTGTAATATCACCATCTGGCTGTTCGCCAAAATTTGAAAAATATGTCTGCTGACTGTATTTATTCCATTCACTCGAATAAACACAATGTCCCCCTGCTCTTTCAAATGCAATTCGCATACCACCAATTCCTGCAAATAAATCTATAAACGAAAATGTCTTATCTTCTGTACTTTTTTTCTTTTTCTTCATATCTGTAACATAATAAGCTACTGCCTCACGCAAACAATCCTGCACGCTTTGCTCTGTCTGTTCAGAATAAGCATTCAATTCTTCATATAATTGATCATCTACTCTGACATGTACCTGCTTCATTATCCATCACTCCTGGGAATAATTTTATACCTAATTTTTCCCTTATTATACTCGTTCATAGAAAAAAAAGCAAGTTAAATCGAACATATTTTTGTTTTTATATATTTGTTGGTTCCTCTTATTGATTCAACTTTGAAAAGACAATGTTGTGACGCGCTCTTGACTTTAGCGTGCTACCATGCTAAAATATTAGGACATTTATTTAACAATACATAATACAGAAGGAGGGAAGCCCTTTATGCACTTTGATGAATCTATTTTAAACTTTAATGAAAAAGCGGTTTTTGCTTTACGAACTTTATATAGCAGACACGGCTACCATCCGTTTAAAATGAGCAAATTCGAGGAATACGATTTGTATTCTAAAAATAAAGATTTTCTGGTATCGGATGGTGTTATTACTTTTACCGATACGGACGGGAAACTTATGGCACTAAAGCCTGACGTAACTCTTTCTATTATTAAGAATGCAAAGGATACCAAAGGCTGTACAGAAAAATATTATTATAGTGAAAATGTTTACCGCATTTCTGAAATCTCTCATACTTATAAGGAAATTATGCAGACTGGTTTAGAGTGTATTGGTGATATTTCTTTGAAGGATGTATGCGAAGTAGCAGAACTGGCACTAAAGAGTTTAGCCACCTTCTCAGACAACTATAAACTGCATATCTCTCATGTAGGATTAGCGGAAAAGGATACCTTAGTTTCTGAAGAGCTTAAGAAAGTATACGACCAGCTTTGTGAACTTGGTTACAAAGAACACTTAACCATAGATGCTTCTCTTACTAATGCCACCGGATATTACAGTGGACTTGTATTTAAGGGTTATATCAGTGGGATTGCCTCCCATGTTTTATCTGGCGGACAATATGACAAGCTTCTTAAAAATATCGGGAAGACCTCTGGCGCAGCGGGATTTGCGGTTTATCTGGACTCCTTGGAGCGACTGGATACCCTTACCAATTCCAACAAAGCTACTGCCGCACAGACAGATACAATGGATAACGAACTTCCTATTATCAATATTGCTCTTCCAAAAGGACGTCTGGGTGAAAAGGTTTACAACA
>CAZMND010000146.1:0-3671 GCA_964567585.1 uncultured Lachnospiraceae bacterium | reverse complement strand
CCACTTGTGCAGTTGTAATCATGTTATTATTCTTTTGTATTTCTTTCATAATTACTTGATTTATTTCCATTACAACCACCTCTTTTAGTTTACTTTTGTATTGATATTGTATTTCATTTCTATATAATTGTCAACTAAATATATAACATATCTTTGGTCACTTTCTTATGAAAATTTGGGTCCAGTTATTATTTTGTGGTCATAGGACTTCAGCATATCTAAAACATTTTCAGTACATTTCATAATATAAAAAGCCCCCGGACCCGAAGGACACCGGAGGACAAACTGGAACTCTTTGTGTATATTTATTGTATTACACTATCTATTTTTTCACTAATGATCTACACTCAGTTCCCTCGTTATTATACGTAAATCGACTGGAACGTTTGCGTATATTATGCTTATGACAATAACTAATTTAGTGCTTCTTCTAACGTTTTTATCATATATCTCTTGAGTGCCTTTTTATTTGTGACACTATTTTATCATCGTTTTTTATTTGCGTCAATTTTTTGTCACTTTTAATTTGAAATCATACAAGTACCTCAACATATTTCATTACTTCATCCCGAATCCCCAATTTTTCTGCATATGCAATCAATCTGGACAACTGCTTATCCTTTGATGACATATACTCCTTAATAGCCGTTTGGAAATTCTGTACCTCTGTTTTGTTTCTTTCCAAAATCAGATTACAAATACTTCGTTCTTTGTCATAGACTTTCACCATATTTCCACTACTCGAGGCAACTTCACACACTCCCAAATCGTATGTTTCCTTAGATGCGTAACGTACCTGCTCTTTGCCTTTCTTTAAATGCGAAGCATTATATCCTGTGGGTACAGTAACACAAATTTCAGAATATTCCCTGTCAATCAATCCATGTAAAAACAAAGCTGTTTCTCCGGAAAAAATCACAGCTAAATTTCTTACTTGCATAAGGTATAACTCATCCGGCCATACATCATTTGAAATATATACTCCTCTGGCAACTCTTTCCATTTCATTTTCTTTTACATATTTTGCCAAAAAAGGCTTTGAAATTCCGTTTTCTACTGCCATAGAAGTAAGTAAATATCCATTTTTTTCTTCAATTAAGCGTTCTAATACTACGCGATTTTCCATATAAACACCTCTTTACTTTCTCGCTTATATTGTATATCTTTTGAGCGAGAAGGTAAAGAAACGTTTTTATAAAATTTATGAAAATCAAAACAGTACCAGCAGAAAATTATGTTTTTTACTCATGTACAAGGTCACAAATTGTGACCTTGTAAGCTTGTATGTCTATACACGATTGTATCATCAGATAAATCTCATTTCTTACACTTCCTCATCCACCTTACTGGAAACAAGCTCAGCCAATGCGTTAGAATATGTACCATTGCTCTTATAAGTACCACTGGTTCGCGCGGCTGCGTTTGCAATACTATTGGCTTTCGTAGCCATCTTATCCGCAAGCGAACAAAGGATTTTACTGCCTTTGTAATAGCATCCCAATCATAATCTTCTTTCTTTTCCCAAAGCTTATCATTGTTCAATGCATTAGCAGACTTCTTTAATGCATCAGCTCCTGATTTCACTAATGCTGAATTTTTCATAGAATCTTCACTTACAGCAGATTTTTCTGCATCTTGTTTTGCATAATATGCTTTCAAAAGTTTTTTGTAACTGCCATTTTAAATTGCTGCATAGTCACCTAAACTAAATGTTCCACCGGTGGATGTAGACTGCATATTATTAAAAAGATAAGCATAATCTGCGTTATTATTATATTTTCCTGCGTAATCGTTAAAATTATTTACTTTAGACATAAATATACCTATAAACGAACGTCCACATGGGTATATGGAACATTTTCCTTTGTAGATGCTTCTAAATTTTCTACTGCGACTTTGCTAATATCGTTTGTAACAACTGTTTCTTCAGTTTCTGTTCCCGTAACCTTCTTATCATGATTTTCGTCAGATACAGAATCTTTCTTATTTGTCTTTTTATCTTTTGCATCTGTTTTTTCAGCCTGCTGTTCTTCTTTGGCTGCCTCTTCCATCTTTTTACTTGCATCCGCCAAGGTATTCATTTGCGCGTTTTCTACTATTTCCACTTTTTGCTTAACTTCTTCAAGTTCCTCTTTTTTAGCTGACACATCACCGCCTCTTGCTGAATCAAGTTTGATTTCTGATTCAAGTACACCTGCTCTTCCCTCCATTTGCGTGGCAACACTGCCCTGTACCTGTGCTTGAGCCATAGCAGAATCTGCATAAAGCATTGCTTTCATATTGGCTTGTGATAAACCAGTCGCTTTCTTACCCGCTTTTGAAACTCTTTTAGGCTGCTTTCTTGAATTTTCTACCTTTTCCTTACGTTGTTCAATCTGATGTTGTCTTAACTGATTATTTAAATCGTTAATCTGTTGCTGAATTTCTTGTCTCTTTTTCATCTTTTCTTCAATGCTCATATCTTTATTTGCAGAAAGCTCCTGCAACAGTTTCTGTGCATTGGAAATTTGGTTCTGAATATTCTTGCTTACAGAATCTGTTGCATTCATCATATTCATTCCGCCAACTTGTGAATTTGCTCCGTTTAAACCATTAATTTTCATATTATTTATCCTCCTATTTTCTACATCAGTGAAGCCAGTGCAAACAAGTTTTCTTCTTCCGGAGTTGCCGGTCTATCCTCCACCTGCCCCATTCGATTCTGCGCCATAGCCATTAATGAATTCACCTTATCCATCTCTGTCTGATCGCACCAACCTTTTTCTATGCCTGCTTGTACTTCTTGTATGTCTCCTTCTATTTCAGCAATAACTGCCCTTAACTGGTCTTTAGTTTTGGCAGCTGCTATCTTTCTTGCCGTCTTGCCTACATTTACACCTACTTTTCCTGACACTGTAGTACTTTCTTCTTCTGAAACTTCTTCCGTTTCTTTTGTTTCTAAAGTTTCTTCTGCCTTTACTTCTTCCTCTGTCCACTTGATACTTAATCCTTTAAAACGGTCACCCAAATATGCTTTAAGTTCCTCCTCCGCCTGCTTTCGGTCTTCTAATTTTTCTTGCCGGATTTTCTCTGCATTATCCGTCATATCTTGTAAAACAGAACTTTGGTTTGTAGGTCTGCTGACTGTCCACCCTCCCCAATTACCGTTTTCATCACAAAACCATCCCTGACTTATAATTTCCCGACCATTGGATAGTTGCTGTGCTCTAAAGTTTTTCGCAAATTGATTTAGGAACTTCACATCTTCTGTAAATTGTTTTCTGGTAGTTTCATCCGTGCCTAGCTTGCTTAAAAATTCCGGATGTACAACAAAATTCGTATCCGATGAATTACCGTAAGTTTGCCCATAACTTACGGTGCCAACAAAAAACTTTGTACCGCTAAGCTCTTTTTCCATTTCCCCTATAAACGATAGACCTACTGCCACAGAATACGAAATTGTTTTTTCATAACTTACGGCCGCTTTTTCTTGTATCTTTTCAATCAGTTTCTTGGCATTTTCTTTTGCTGCTTCACGAAGTTTTTCATTAAATTTGTCATCTCTTTGGACATCTCTTAGCCGATGTGCATTTTGAGCATTTAGTCCACTATAGGTAAAATTTGATGTAATTGACATCCTCAAAACCTCCTACAATATATTTATGGTTAATATCCCTTACAGCCAGTAAGGA
>CAZMND010000145.1:0-3708 GCA_964567585.1 uncultured Lachnospiraceae bacterium | reverse complement strand
ATGGGACTTGGCGCAAGCGTTGCTCTCATTACAGACGGTAGATTCTCAGGTGCATCCAGAGGTGCTTCTATCGGTCACGTATCACCGGAAGCAGCTGTTGGCGGACCAATTGCATTGGTAGAAGAAGGAGATATTATTTCAATTAATATCCCTGAAAATAAATTGAACGTTTTGGTTAGTGATGAAGAAATGGCAAAACGTAGAGAAAAATGGCAGCCAAGAGAACCAAAGATTACAACAGGATATTTGTCGAGATATCGTGAACTTGTAACAAGCGGTAACAGAGGCGCTATTTTGGAAGTACAGAAATAAATTGATTTGGGAGAGAAAGTTATGCAGTTAACAGGTGCAGAAATTGTTATTGAATGTTTGAAAGAACAGGGCGTAGATGTTGTTTTCGGTTATCCGGGAGGAACTATCTTAAACGTATATGATGCCCTTTATAAACACAGCGATGAAATTACACATATTTTAACATCACATGAGCAGGGAGCATCCCATGCAGCTGACGGATATGCAAGAGCAACAGGAAAAGTAGGTGTTTGTCTTGCAACAAGTGGTCCGGGTGCGACAAACCTTGTTACAGGTATTGCTACAGCATATATGGATTCCATTCCGATGGTGGCCATTACAGCCAACGTAAATTTACCGCTTCTCGGAAAAGATTCCTTCCAGGAAGTAGATATTGCAGGTGTGGTTATGCCGATTACAAAACACAGCTACATTGTAAAAGATGTAAATGAACTTGCGGATACAATCCGTAAAGCTTTCAAAATTGCAAGAGAAGGAAGACCGGGTCCAGTACTTGTGGATATCACAAAGGACGTTACGGCAAATGTATGTGAATTTGAGAACAAACCGGTGGAATATCCGGAAAAACCTGTAAAATATACAGAAGGAGATATTGAAAAAGCAATTTCATTAATTAATCAGGCAAAGAAGCCATATATTTATTTAGGCGGCGGTGTTATCGCATCGGATGCAAGTGCCCAGGTAAAAGAATTGGCAGAAAAAATTAATGCACCTGTATGCGATACTCTTATGGGTAAAGGTGGTTTTGACGGCAAACATCCGCTTTATACAGGTATGATTGGTATGCACGGAACAAAAACCTCCAACTTCGGTGTCAGCCAGTGTGATTTGTTGATTGCACTGGGCGCAAGATTTTCAGACCGTGTAGTGGGTAATGCATCGAAATTTGCCCGGGACGCTAAAATTATACATATTGATATTGATGCGGCTGAAATTAATAAAAATATCAAAACAACCGCAAGCATTGTAGGTGACTTAAAAGAAGTACTTATTAAAATAAATGCAAAATTAGAGAAAAAAGATAATAATGAATGGGTAGAAACAATTAAAGAATTAAAAGAAAAATACCCACTCAAATATGACACCTCTGTTTTAACAGGTCCTTTCGTAATTGAAGAAATTGACCGTGTTACAGAAGGAAAAGCAATTATCAGTACAGATGTAGGACAGCACCAGATGTGGGCGGCTCAGTATTACAAATATACACAGCCGAGAACCCTTTTATCATCCGGTGGACTTGGTACCATGGGCTACGGCTTAGGCGCATGTATCGGTGCAAAAATGGGTCAGAGAGATAAAATCTGTATCAACATTGCAGGTGATGGCTGTTTCAGAATGAATATGAATGAGCTTGCAACAGCAAGCAGATACAATATTCCGATTATTCAGGTGGTTATCAATAACCATGTATTGGGTATGGTTCGTCAGTGGCAGACGCTGTTCTATGATAAACGATACTCACAGACTGTATTAAACGATGCAGTGGATTTCTGTAAAGTTGCAGAAGGTCTTGGTTGCGGTGCAATTAAAGTAACAAGCAAAGAAGAAGTTGCTCCTGCACTTGAAAAGGCGATTGCCGAAAAGAGACCATACTTAATTGAAGTAGTAATTCAGGAAGATGATAAAGTGTTCCCAATGGTTCCGGCGGGCGCACCAATTAGTGAAGCTTTCGATGATGAGGATTTAAAGAAAAAGAATAATGAATAAAGCGCGTAAAATTATTTTGGGCATATTTGCGTGCATACCAATAATGCTGGTCATATACATTGCTTTTGTCACACATTTTACCAATGTATTCATGTGTGGAACGTACATTAACGGCATTTACTGTACCGGGTTTACCGTGGAAGAGTGTAATGATTTGCTAATGGCGGACTACAGCAGGGATTATATTGAATTGCAGGATAAAAGCAATGTCAGATACCGGATTACCTACGAAGAAATTGACGGAAGTGTAGATTTTACCGAGGAAATATCGGCTATTATGAATGAACAGAATGAATTTTATTGGTTTATGCAGCTTGTGGAACCAAAAACGTATACTTTAAAACCGAAAATTGTATATAACGATTTGATGCTGAATAAATGTCTTTCGGAAAGTGCAATGTTTGATGAACAGGCAAACAAGGAATTGGATGTTTTCATTACGGAAAGTGAAAACGGATATGTTCTTTTAGATAACCGGAAAGGATATTTAAATCCGGATAAGGTTCTTGATGCGGCAAGATATGCTATGGAAAATCAGGAAGAACTGATTGATTTGGTAGCGCTTGGTTGTTATGAGGATTTGGAATATACAAAGGAAATGCAGGATACGATGGCTTTGTGGGAAAAAGTGGATGCATTCCAAAACAGTTGTAAGGTCGTATATGATATGGGCGATAGAGTAATTCCTGTGGACGCATCGGTAGTTTGTCATTTTATCAAATTAAATGAAGACAATACCTTTATGCTGGATAAAGATGGTGAACTGGTATTTGATAAGGATGGCGTTACGGAATTCATCAATGGACTTGCAGCGGAATATGATACCTATGGTACAAGGCGCGAGTTTACTACCACCAGCGGTGAAGTCAAGGAAATTTCCGGCGGAACCTACGGAAGTAAGCTTGACCAGAAAGCAGAAGTGAAATATCTTACAAATGCGTTTTTGAATGGTATAGAAGAAACACATATTTCGGCGTATACAAGAAGCGGTTCCATCAGAGGAAAAGACGATATTGGTAATACCTATATAGAAGTGGATATGACAAACCAGAAAATGTATTATTACAAAAATGGTGTTTTGAAACTTGAAACGGATGTAGTTACCGGAAATCTTGCAAGAAATTATGATACTCCGGAAGGCATAAATTATGTGTATGCAAAACAAAAGAACCGTATTTTGCGTGGTCCGGGATATGCATCCCCAGTGGATTATTGGATGCCTGTAAATGGCGGAATTGGTATTCACGATGCCTCGTGGAGAGATGAGTTTGGCGGAGAAATTTACAAAACAGACGGGTCCCACGGCTGTATCAATACACCGCTTGATAAAGTGGAAGAATTGTACGATATGGTGACAATAGGTACACCGGTTGTTATGTATTATTAGTTGAAAATTTATTTTTTAGTGTTATAATATAAATTTATATGAAACGTGGAGGAAGAAAAAATGTCAAGAATTTACAATTTTTCAGCAGGTCCGGCAGTTTTACCTGAAGAAGTTTTAAAAGAAGCTGCAGATGAAATGTTAGATTATCGCGGAACAGGAATGTCCGTTATGGAAATGAGTCACCGTTCCAAAGCATATGATACAATTATCAAAGAAGCAGAACAGGATTTAAGAGATTTATTGAATATTCCTGATAACTATAAGGTATTATTTTTGCAGGGTGGTGCAAGCCAGCAGTTTGC
>CAZMND010000144.1:0-3973 GCA_964567585.1 uncultured Lachnospiraceae bacterium | reverse complement strand
CCACCGGACGTTATCCGGCATCCTGCCCTATGAAGCCCGGACTTTCCTCACCTGCCGATTGGCAGCCGCGATCATTTGTCTTACTTTCATATTCAATTATTATACATCAAAACAGCTTCCGCCCACAAACTCTCTGCAAATGGAGTTGTTCGGTAGTTTATCACTGCTTACACCCAGGAAATATTCAAAGAATTTAAGCAATCTTCTTGCCTCAAAATATTCGTCATCTCCCGGTTCTATACTATAAAGAAGTGGTTCTGCATACACCTTCAAAACAGCCAATTCATAAACAAGCGCAGAATTAAACATTGCATCGGCATCTTCCTGGAATGGGAAAATATTTTCCTCTTCTCCTCGTCTTACAGATGGCCACATCTGAAGTGTGCCCTTGGCAGATGTTCCCCTTGTTCTGGCATCACGCACCATTCTTCGGATAAGTCTTCCGTCTGTTGTCGGAATACGGTTATGCTCATCCACATTCATACTGGTCAGGGCACTAATGTACACCTTGTACTTACTTTCTTGTGGAAGCGCATAGGACATTTTATCATTCAAACCGTGAATGCCTTCTATAACTAAAACATCTTCCGGACCAAGTGTCAAGTAGTTTCCTTTATATTCCCTACGTCCCGTTTTGAAATTGTAATATGGTAATTCTACTGTTTTTCCTTCCAACAAGTCACACATATCCTGATTAAACTGTTTTGTGTCAATGGCTTCCAGACACTCAAAGTTATAATCACCATTTTCATCCCTTGGGGTCTGAGCTCTGTTAACAAAATAGTTATCAATAGCAATCGGATGCGGTGTCAAACCATGGGTAGAAAGCTGGGTAGCCAGTCTGTGGGAAAAGGTTGTTTTTCCCGACGAAGACGGTCCTGCTATCATAACAAATTTTACATCTTTTCTATCAACAATATCCTGTGCGATTTCGGCAATACGTCTTTCCTGTAATGCCTCCTGTATGCGGATTACATCATAAATTTTGCCTTCACAAATCTTATTATTTAAATCACCTACTGTGTCAATTCCCATTTTTTCACCAAGAATTGTAGACTGCATAAGTGTGTTAAACAGTTTTTCTCTTGGTTTGAAAACCTCAAGTCTATCCGGCTGTTTTCTCGCAGGTAGTAAAAGCATAATTCCTTTTTCATAAGAAAATACATTGAAATGCTTTACATAGCCACAATCAGGTAACATATATCCGTAATAATAATCATAATATCCATCTAAGGCATACACATTAACAACAGAACTACGTCTGAATTTCATCATCTTAATTTTATCCTGCATTCCCTGCTTTTCAAACAGTTCCACTGCATCATCCACAGGATAAGATTTTTTGATAATCGGCATAGCTGCAATAACCATGTAATTCATACGTTCATTGATTCTTTTTACAATCTCTTCCGTAATCTCAACATCGCTGTTAATACTGCAATAATATGCATCGCCGATAGCAAATTCAATCTTGGCTTTACCGATGTGTTCTCTTCCAAGAACATCATACAATGCCTTAAGCATCATCATAGTCGCCGTTCTGATATAGGTTTTGTGTCCTATTGTCTCTTTTACGGTAACAAATTCAAGTGTACCGTCTTTATCTGCTTTTTTCACCAATTCACGGATTTTTCCGTTATAAATGCAAACTGCTATCTGTGCATCGTACTGCTCCTGGAAATTGGCAGCTATATTTTTAAAACTGGTGCCTTTTTCATATTCATATGTTTTTCCGCCAATTACAATTGAAACCTTCTCCATAATCGCCCTCCATAAGTAAGTGTTATATTATATGAAGTTTCTTTTTAAATGCAACTTGTCACATTACAACAAAAGGATTTTTTATTTCTTCTGTGAATATCTTTACCCCCGGCATTTGCTTTTTCATAAAATCCTTCATATACGGTATAAATATCTTCTCAATCCCATAATGACCTGCATCAATCACCATCAGATTTTGAGCCACTGCATCAATGCCTGCATGATGTGAAATATCCCCTGTAATGTACACATCTGCACCGACCTTAATAGCATCTTCCATAAAATCTTTTCCGGAACCCGGACAAATTGCTGCTATATCCACCATTGTATGAAGGTCACCATATACCATAACACTTTCAAGACCAAATTGTTTTTTCACATACTGGGCGCATTCTCTCAAAGTCATAGTTCTTGGAAGTCTTCCATATCTGCCAAAGCCTTCTTTGGAAATATCATCCTCAAAAGTCGTATGAAGCACCTGCATATTCGCAAGGGATAATTCTTCCGCTGCTGCATCAGCCATCCCTAGCACATCAAAATTGGTATGCATTGCATAATAACAAATATCTTCACCAATTAATTTACGTACTCTTCTACCGATAAAGTCTTCTTCCGTAATGCTTTTTAGTCCACTAAAAATTAACGGATGATGTGTAATGATCATATCTGCACCACACTGAATGGCTTCTTCAATCACATTATCCGTAACATCCAAAGCTATATATACAGAAGAAATTTCCTGGTCCATTCTGCCGACCAATAACCCCACATTATCCCATTCCTCTGCAAAAGACGGTGGTGACAACAACTCCAGTCTTGTAATGATTTCACTACATCTCATAGGCGCCTCCTATGTAAAAAAACTCTTATTCTCTAAAATAACAAAGTGCATCTTCTACTTCTTTTTGCTGCAACTTAAGTTCTGCAATTCTTTTTTCTATTTTGTCCGTCTTTTCTTCTGCTGCCAGCTTCTTATCAATTTCATCCAGCGTATTTTTTGTATACTCCAAATACGCCTTTAAAACCGGATGCTTTTCATATAGCAAAACAGGACCATATTTATCTGATACGGAATTATTCTCGTTCCTTTTATCCGAATGTACTAAAACATGCATCATCGGATAGTACTTTCCATCCTCAAAAACCATATCTTCCCTATCGATATAAAAACCCTGCTCTCTAAGAAAAGCTCTCACCAGATGGATTTCGGATTGGGGCTGCAAAATTAGTTCTTTCATTCTGCGAACCTTATCCATTCCCTCTGTCAGAATTTTGATAACCAGTTTTCCGCCCATTCCGGCACAAACGAGGGTATCACTTTCCCTATCTCCAAGCGCCACTAATCCGTCCGATAAAATAGTCTCGATTCTATCTTCCAGTCCGTACATCGCAATATGTTCGTTGGCCCGCTCCAGCGGGCCTTTGTTTACATCCATTGCATACACATATGGACTGATACCATTTTTCACTAAATATATGGATATGTAACCGTGGTCGCAACCCACATCACAAACACGGTTGTCTTTCGTAACCATTCCGGCAACAGCTTCTAAACGAGCCGATAATTCCATAGCCATTCTCCAAAAATCTTAAATTTCCAAGAAATCCTTTAATTTACGGCTTCTACTTGGATGACGAAGCTTTCTTAATGCCTTTGCTTCAATCTGTCTGATACGTTCACGTGTAACATTGAAGGTTTTACCAACTTCTTCCAATGTTCTTGCACGACCGTCATCCAAACCGAAACGAAGACGTAACACCTTCTGCTCTCTTTCAGTTAAAGTAGAAAGTACTTCGCGTAACTGTTCTTTCAAAAGTGTAAATGCTGCAGCATCCGCCGGAACCGGTACATTATCATCCTGAATAAAGTCTCCTAAATGGCTGTCTTCTTCTTCACCGATAGGTGTTTCGAGAGAAACAGGTTCCTGAGAAATCTTTAAAATTTCACGTACACGTTCTACAGGCATATTCATCTCAACAGCAATTTCTTCCGGGCTTGGTTCACGACCTAATTCCTGAAGTAACTGTCTTGAAACACGGATTAATTTATTGATAGTTTCTACCATATGAACCGGGATACGGATAGTTCTAGCCTGGTCAGCGATTGCTCTTGTAATCGCCTGGCGAATCCACCATGTCGCATAAGTAGAGAACTTGTAACCTTTTCTGTAATCAAATTTTTCTACAGCCTTAATAAGACCTAAGTTACCTT
>CAZMND010000143.1:0-4217 GCA_964567585.1 uncultured Lachnospiraceae bacterium | reverse complement strand
TTTCACTATAGCGGCAATAAAAACGATTCATTGTAGTCATGTCTTTTATCCTTTCCGGAACCTATGTCGTTCCGCTTTTCTCTTAATTACATCGTCATAATAGCACGAAAAATTGAGTTTGTAAATTATACTTATGGTATAAAAAAAGCAAGGCTTAACAAAATATTATTGATGTTTCTTCGCCTGCATCTTGGTTATATCATTTCGGACAATTTTAAATGGCATATTTCTTTCCCTTCTTTCCACTCTCTGTTATAATATTACCATAATACTTCCAGAGGAGATACCCCTATGAGAAAACAAAAAATAACCAAAGCACTTAGCCTCCACCTTCTATCCCTAATCATTATTTTGATAGGATTTGGAGGCACAAAAATAGAGGTTCACGCCGCCGATATTCCAAACATATCTGTTACTTTTGACTCAACCGACCAATCAGTCATCGTGTCCGGCATTCCTGCCTACGATGCCACCGGCTCTATCCAGTACGAATTAAACGGATATATGAATTACCAGGACGAACGTATAGATACTTTTTGCTATGCACCATCTGTCTATCCGCATCACATTGCGGATAAACAAGCATATATTTTCAACTGGACCGACGCTGAATTTCTCCTGCCTTGTAGCGGTGACTATCAATTTACCACCTACGTAACCGCAATCTATTCTAACGGCACCGGTATGGTAGAAGAAAACGGTCCGAAACAAACCATCACAATTACACTCACCAAAAAGGATGAAAGCACCAACTGGGGTCCCGGCCTCCCAAACACGACTGTAGAAGCCTACGACCTGGACCAAATCCAAGGCAAAGATAAAACCATCCTCGTAGAAGAAGATGGTTACATCTGGACGATTCATGGCACCGACATCGAGACGGTTCCCAACAAAAACCTCTCGCTTGCCATCACCAAAAATCCCGAAAACTTTGCCACAAGTGGTGTGGATGAATTTTTTGGCGATACGATTGCCTCCAAATTTTCCATTGATCATAACGGAGATTTTGGTTTTACAGCAATTTTAGACTACTTCCTTGGACCGGAATATGCCGGAAAATACGCCAACCTATTCTACGTGATAGGCGACGGCACCTTTGAATTTATGGAAGGCGTATTGGTAGATGAAACCGGTTTTGCTTCCTACACCTTTACCCACGCTTCCGACTACGTAATTGCAGTTACCGATGTGGAATACACAGGTCAGGAGCTTAACCCAAAACCGGCAGAACCTTTGGTGGAACCGGAAACACAGGAAACGGAAGATACTTCTTCTACTACAGCAGAGACCGAAAACGTAACTCCAAATACTGGCACAAATGGAACGGATGACGAATCTACCAAACTACTCAACAAAGGTGGTAAAACGGAATCTATCTTTATAAATCCGTTGTTTTATGTTGCCATAACCATCTCATTGGTAGTGATAGGCTTTATTGTGTTTACAGTGATAAAAAAAAATAAATAAACAAAATGAGCATATCAAAATAGTGCGCCGCCCCCTTTTATACTATTGACGTTATTACGTAATTGGTTCTACCCATATAATTACCAAATGGTTCTGAGGGCAGAAGAATTTCAATTCTTTTGCAAGTCATTCTACCCATATAAAAGATATTATGCCATATGGTTAGATAAAAACCGTCGAAATTATTCACAATTGAAAAAAATATCTACCCATAAGAAGTTATTTAGTTTTTATGGGTAGAAAGCAGCTAAAAAGAACAGTAAAATTATCTTCCCATAAAATGCAAACAACAGACAATGGTAGGAAAAAGGAGCCGGCACTTCAAGAATTTTTATTCTTTAAAGCACCAGCTCCAACTTTATATATTATTTTCGACAAATATGATATTTACCACACTTTTTATTTCAACAAAAGTCCCACCGGACAATGGTCCGAGCCGTACACATCCGTGTAAATCTTGGCATCCTCCAATCTTTCTTCCAAAGCCTTTGACACCATAAAATAATCGATACGCCAGCCTGCGTTCTTACTTCTGGCCTGAAATCTGTATGACCACCAAGAGTAAATCCCTTCCATATCCGGATAAAAATGTCTGAAGCTATCGATAAGACCGTTTTCCTTAACTACCCGGAATTTGGCACGTTCTTCGTCTGTGAAACCCGCATTTTTACGGTTGGTTTTCGGATTTTTAAGGTCAATTTCTTCTGCTGCCACATTAAGGTCTCCTGCGAAAATCACAGGCTTTTTCTCTTCCAGCTTTTTCACATAGGCAAGGAAATCATCCTCCCACTGCATTCTGTAAGGAAGTCTTAAAAGTCCGTCCTGGGAATTTGGCACATACACGGTAATGAAATAGAAATCATCCATTTCCACAGTAATTACGCGGCCTTCGTGGTCGTGCTCTTCCACCCCGATTCCGTAGCTTACACTAAGCGGCTCCTTTTTTGTGAAAATCGCCGTTCCCGAGTATCCTTTTTTCTCTGCGTAGTTCCAGTACTGGTGATATCCCGGCAAATCCAGTTCTATCTGTCCTGCCTGTAATTTAGTTTCCTGAAGGCAAAAAATGTCTGCATCCGCCTCCTTAAAAAAGTCCAAAAAGCCCTTTTCCACACAAGCTCTGATTCCATTTACATTCCAAGAAATTAATTTCATATCCTCTCTCCTATCCCATAGTTCATTCCGTGCCACATCTGCGCCACGCCGGCGCACATTCCCGCCACCGGACCTATATTCACATAATGCCGCAACAAGTGCGGCATTACGAATCATCTTTATTCATTTTATCAAATATTCAGCGCATTTACCGCAATCGCAAAGTAGATAAGAAGTGATAACGCATCTACGATTGTTGTGATAAACGGACTCGCCATAACTGCCGGGTCAAAGCCGATTTTCTTTGCCAAGAGCGGAAGCATACAGCCCACGATTTTAGCAATTAAAACGGTAAGCGCCAATGACACGCTGACAACCAGTGCCACAGCCAATGTAACATTGTCAAATACCATAAGCTTTGCAAAGCTGGCAATTGCCAGGGTAATACCACAAAGGATGGCTACTCCCGATTCCTTCCACAAAACCCTCAGCCAGTCTTTAAAACGCACTTCGTTCAATGACAAACTACGAATAATGGCTACACTGGACTGACTACCTGCGTTACCGCCCGCGCCCATCAGCATCGGCATATAAGCGGTCAGGATAACGCAACTGCTGAGTGCATCTTCAAAAGACGCGATAATACTACCCGTAAAGGTAGCTGATAACATAAGCAGTAAAAGCCACGGAATTCTGTTTTTCCATGTTTCCCATACGCCGGTTCTAAGATAAGGCTTATCTGATGGTGTGATAGCCGCCATCTTTTCGATATCTTCCGTTGCCTCTTCCTGCAAAATATCCACGATATCATCGACCGTGATAATACCTACAAGACGGCTTTCATTATCTACAACAGGCATTGCCGTAAAGTCATATTTCTGGAACTGTCTGGCAACCTCTTCCTGGTCCATAAGGGTATTCACGGAAATGACATTCTCGTGCATAATCTCGCCAATCGTAACGTCCGGCTCACTTAAAAGCAAATAACGTAACGCTACCGTACCGATCAGCATTCTGGACTGGTCCAAAACGTAACAAATATTAATTGTCTCGCTGTCCACACCTTGTTTACGGATACGTTCGATAGCTTCCTGAACCGTCAAATGCTCCTTCAAATCCAAAAATTCGACGGTCATAATACTTCCCGCAGAATCCTCCGGATATTGAAGCAGGTGGTTAATATCACGTCGTACTTCCGGACTTGCGTTCGCCAGTAGTTTTTTTACAATGTTTGCCGGCATTTCTTCCAAAAGGTCTGTGGCATCATCGGCCATCAGATTATTGATAATTCCTGCCGCTTCTTTTTCTGCCAGAGATGTAATAATCATCTGCTGGTTCTCAATTTCCAAATAGGAAAAAACATCCGCCGCCATACTCTTTGGCAAAATACGGAAAACCTTCAATCTATCTTCTTCATCCAGATTTTCCAAAATTACCGCAATATCCGCATCGTTCAATTCGGTAAGCGCCTGGCGGAGACTGGTGTACTGTTTGTTTTCGAGGAGCTCTTTAAAGCTCTCAAAGTCTAAATCTCTGATTTCATCCATAGCAATTCTCCTTTAGTTGTGATTTTTACGCTCCGCCCGGGGAGAGGAATGTCAGTACTATTGACCAATATTTTCTTCATAAAAACCACCACCTTTCAAATTGCTATTTTC
>CAZMND010000142.1:0-4259 GCA_964567585.1 uncultured Lachnospiraceae bacterium | reverse complement strand
GCTACGCAATACCGCTCGCGCGCGGAGATTGCGCAACCTGCGCAATCTTTTTTATGGAGGTGTGCTTATGAGAAAAGAAGATATTTATTTTGAATCACGTGATGGCATAAGTAAACTGCATGCGATTATCTGGAGTGATGAGAAAAAGAGTCCCGTCGGAATTCTGCAGATTATACACGGTATGGCGGAATATATTGACAGATATGATGATTTTGCACGCTTTATGGTGGAAAAAGGATTTGTTGTCGTTGGAAATGACCATTTGGGGCATGGAGACAGTGTTGGTGAAAACGGTACTTTTGGCTATTTCTGTAAAAAAGATCCTGCCACGGTTTTGGTTCGTGATGCGCACCGTCTTAAAAAGATTATGGAAGGAAAATACCCGGGCGTTCCGTATTATATTTTGGGACATAGTATGGGTTCTTTTATTGCGAGAAATTATCTTTGCAGATATGGTAGTGGTATCCAGGGAATGATTGTTATGGGTACGGGTAATCAGAGTAAGGCACTTCTTAGGGTGTCTAAAATGGTGTCCGGACTTACGGGATTTTTCTGTGGTGATAAGAAAATTGCAAAGTTTATTAATAAGCTTGCGTTTGGTACTTACAACAGAGCGATTGAGAATCCGAAAACGAATGTTGACTGGCTGTCAAAGGATGAAGAAATCGTTGAAAAATATATTATGGATGAAAGATGCGGTTTTACATTTACGGTAAATGGCTTTAAGGGTTTGTTTGAACTGATATACCGCCTTCAGAATCCAAAGAATTTTGTAAATATTCCAAGACAGATACCTGTATTTTTTGTAGCAGGTGAGGAGGATCCGGTGGGGGACTACGGTGAAGGTGTAATTCGTGCGAAAAATGCACTCGTGAAGGCGGGGCTTGAGAATGTGTCTATGAAACTGTATCCGGGAGATCGTCATGAAATATTAAACGAAACGGACAGAGAAGTCGTTTATAATGATATTTATGAATGGCTGGATTCTTTGAAACAGGTATGAGTGATGCGTGAAGAAATTATAATTCGGAAAGCTGTTATGGCGGATTGGGAAGAAACTATGGCCATGACATGGAGGACGTTTTTGAAATTTGAAGCAAAGGATTATGGTGTGGAAGGCGTGGATAATTTCAGGGAATTCATTTCGGATCCGATGCTGCGGCGTATGTTTTTGATTGGCACATACCATATGTATGTAGCGACGCATTATGAAAAAATTATAGGAATGGTATCTCTGCGTGATAAAAATCATATATCATTATTATTTGTAGACGAAGCGTATCATAAAATGGGAATCGGACGCAGACTGATTGATACAATTGGGGCTTTTTCCAAAGAGGAATATGGGAAGGAAGAAATTACGGTAAATGCGGCACCTTATGGGTTTGGTTTTTACAAAAAGGTTGGGTTTCGCAGCACATCACCGCTTTTGACAAACGGTGGTATAAAATATACTTCCATGAAGAAAGAAATAGGAGAAAAAGATGGGAAAATTATTTAATTTAGACTCGCCGATTTTGAAGGCCCTTGGTACGTTGGCGGATTTGTGCATTTTGAATATTATAACAATAATCGGTTGTTTGCCGATTATAACAGCAGGTGCATCGATTACAGCGATGCACTATGTTATGTTAAAGATGGTGCGAAATCAGGAAGGCTATGTGTGGAAGGAATTTTGGAAATCCTTTAAAGAAAATCTCTGGCAGGGAACTGCAGTCGGATCAATTTTAATGATTTTTGTGGCATTTTTTCTGATTGATTGTTATATCTTTAAAAGTCTGGTCGAAACGGTTTCTATGCCACTTTTGGCAGTTGCAGGAGCATTTGCATTGTTTTTGTATATGATATATCTATACGCATTTCCGTTGTTGTCACATTTTCATAATACAGTATTTGGGACAATTAAAAATGCTTTTTTTGTAGGAATTATGGCATTTCCACAGACTATTTTGATGATGATTGTTACAGCACTTCCGCTTATTTTGCTGTACCAGTATACGCAGATATTACCGCTTGTGTTGATGTACGGTTTTACTGCGCCGGCATATTTTTGTGCGTGGTTGTATTCGAAAATCTTTAAACGTTTAGAGCCGAAGGCAATTGAAAGCGCAGAAGAAAGCGGACAAAATGCATCAGATGCAAAAGATGACGAAAATCAGTCAAAAATGGCAGAAGATGAAGAGAAGTAACAGTTTTACAGAAAAAAATTGGGCGAAAAGTACTATGGAATTGGTAGAAAAGATTGACGAAATAAGTCGCGAAGGTGTATGATATATATGTATATTAATATTAATATGGAAGGGGTATATCAATGAAATCCTATAAAATTATGGGTTGGCTCATCCCGACAGCTTTGTTGGTTGGATTTATGGTTGTTATGTTCCTGCTTTTTACAGCGAAAGTTGAGCAGAAAGGTCAGGACATAGTAGAAGATAATATTGCTATGACCAGCGAAGAATATGCTCTTAGAATTGGGAATGAATTGTCCCAGATAGAAGGCAATGTTAGATACGCAGTTGATATGTATGAACAGTATGGCACAATACATAATATGAAGAAAAATTTAATGAATACGCTGTGTAACAGTTCTTCGGCATATATGGCAGTGCTGGTAGATGAAGTTGGTTCCGGAATCAGCAATTCCGGCAATCTTGTGAAACTCGGCGGTCTTCCGTATTTCTATCATGCTAAGAATGGTGATCATTGGTTCTATACAGAGGATGATGGTATTACAGGTAAGCCTGCAGTTGTATATACGGCTACTGTGAAAAAGAGTTCTTCAGATGACAGTGATGAATCTTATGTGTTGGCATATTATAACGTAAAAGAAATCTTTAAACTTGTTAAAATTGAAAGTTACAGCTCGGTAGCATTTTTTGCAATGCTGGATGAGAATTATGAAATATTATCCTCACAAGGCGAAAATGAAGCATATTTGAGTGATGGCAATATAAAAGATGTTATCAGTCGCAATGCTACGAATGAAAATAAGCAGGCTGTTAAGAATATGGGCATTGACTTTAAGAACAAGCAGCCTGGTTCACAAGTTGTTACAATCAAAGGTGATGTCAGAAGTTTATGTTATGCGCCGATTGATGTTGGAAATTTCTATTTTATGATTGGCGTTGAGAACGAATATGTTCTTACAAAAGGTCATGAATATTATTCGGAAGCAACCAGTATGTTGTTTGCGATGATTATAGCAATCGGAGTATTCTTTGTACTCGTTCTTATTATCAACTTTATCGCCAAGATTGTGGATAAGAAACAAAAGAGTGAATTGCAGCTGAAGGCGGATACAGACCTTCTGACAGGTTTGACCAACAAGGCAGCTACTATCAGAATGATTAAGGAATATATGGCTCAGAATCCGAACGGAACGGGCGTGTTGTTTGTAATAGACATCGATAATTTCAAGAAAATTAATGATACAATGGGTCACGCATTCGGTGATGAGGTTTTGAAGGAACTGGGACATCAGCTCCGCAGTATGTTCAGAGCTATGGACGTCGTAGGACGTTTTGGTGGCGACGAGTTTATGGTCTTTATGTCTGATATAAAAGACCCGGCCGCTATTAAGCGTAACGGTGACAGACTCAGAGATTTCTTCCGTAACTTTAAAGCCGGTGAATATGTAAAATATTCCGTAACGGCAAGTATCGGTGGAGCCGTATTCTCAGAAGATGGTAAAGATTTTGATTCTCTTTTCAGAACTGCTGACAAGGCTGTTTATGTTGTTAAGAAGAGAGGCAAGAATGATGTCGCATTCTATGGCGATGTAAAAGATGAAGCCGAAACACAGCTCCTTGATTACAAAGGAAGAGAAGAATAAATTAAGAATTTATAAAGATATTATAAAGAAAAATCGAGCAGAGGATTTGTCCTCGTCAACTTGTACAAGAAAAGAAAAAAAATTCGTCAAGTTGTCAATGCCCGATTTTTCTTTTTTGTTGTAAAATGTTTTCTAGAGTGGTTCATAGAAATCAATAGGGGTTTCAGAACACTGAGATATTTATAATCGGAGGAAATTTAGAATGGCTAGTTTAACATTAAAGAATATCTACAAAAGATATCCTAACGGCTTTGAAGCAGTAAAAGATTTTAATCTTGAAATTGCAGATCAGGAATTTATTATTTTCGTTGGACCTTCAGGTTGTGGTAAATCTACAACACTTCGTATGATTGCAGGTTTGGAAGATATCACATCCGGTGAATTATGGATTGGCGACAGATTGGTTAACGATGTTGAACCAAAAGAT
>CAZMND010000141.1:0-4275 GCA_964567585.1 uncultured Lachnospiraceae bacterium | reverse complement strand
TAAACTGGATGGTTTTCATCATTCCTTTAAATAGCAAAATACAACCCTTTACGGTATCAATGGCATCAAAGGTGAATTCCTTATCTTCCTGCATATCTTTGTTGTATGCAAGCGGAATACCTTTCATAGTTGTAAGTAGGGACACTAAGGCTCCATATACCCTGCCCGTCTTTCCACGGATAAGTTCTGCAATATCCGGATTTTTCTTCTGTGGCATAATACTGCTTCCTGTGGAATAGGTATCATCAATTTCCACAAAACCGTATTCATTGGAATTCCAAATAATAATCTCTTCGCAGAATCTGCTAAGATGCATCATAATGGTAGATAATGCAGCTAAATATTCAATCAGGTAATCTCTGTCTGATACCGAATCCATACTATTGGCCGTAGGACCTTCAAAACCAAGAATACTTGCAGTGTAATTTCTGTCAAGCGGATACGTTGTGCCGGCCAAAGCTCCCGCTCCCAAAGGACAATAGTTCATTCGGTAAAAAATGTCCCTAAGGCGCAATCTGTCACGCTTAAACATTTCAAAATACGCACCCACATGATGCGCCAGCGTAACCGGCTGAGCCTTCTGTAAATGTGTAAAGCCCGGCATATATGTATCCAGATTGTTCTCCATAATCGTTAAAAGTTCTTCAAGAAGAGTTTTCAAAAGCTTGTCTGTCTCCAAAACTTCCATTCTGGTATACAATCTCATATCTAAAGCAACCTGGTCATTGCGGCTTCGTCCTGTG
Source organism: uncultured Lachnospiraceae bacterium (assembly GCA_964567585.1). Classification (GTDB taxonomy): domain Bacteria; phylum Bacillota; class Clostridia; order Lachnospirales; family Lachnospiraceae; genus CALZKI01. The sequence continues at coordinate 3,532 of CAZMND010000141.1, read as the reverse complement.
TGCAATTTTTTCCCTGCATCACCAATCTTTTTAATCAGATTGGCTTCCACGAAACTATGAATATCTTCATACTCATCCGTAATTTCCAAAGTGCCGTTTTCCACTTCTTCTCTGATTTCCGTAATGCCTTTCACAATGGCATCCTTTTCCTCCAAGGAAATAATTCCCTGTTTTTCAAGCATAACGGCATAAGCAATACTGCCTTCTACATCTTGCCAGAAAAACTTCTGATCAAAGCTAATGGACGCATTAAAGTTATAAACCAATTTGTCGGTTTCTTTTGTGAATCGTCCACCCCATAACTGTGCCATTTTACATCCTCCATTAAAATTAAATCTAAATTTGATGTTATCACAAAGCTGTTTATTATGCAAGAAAAAACCGAATTTTATACATAGTCGTTTCGACACACTTTTACCTCTATTTCGCATATTATAAACTATCATAACGTTGGATTTTGGGAGGAAGTTATGGCAAAGCAGATATTTGAAATAAAAAATTTATCATTTTCTTATCATACATTGACCGGTGAAACAAAGGTCTTAAACAATATATCTTTTGCGGTAAACTATGGGGAATTTGTGTCCATTGTAGGCCCCAGCGGCTGTGGTAAATCTACGCTGCTTTCTCTCTTATCAGGAATGATTCAGCCGGAAGAAGGCGAAATCATCTTTGCAAATAAAACGCCTCCTAAAATGGGTTATATGTTACAGCGTGACCACCTTTTAGATTGGCGGACCATTTATCAGAACACGATTCTCGGTTTGGAAATCAATAAACTTTTGACACCGGAAAACATTGCCTATGTAAATGATTTGATTAAAGAATATGGCCTCCTCGACTTTAAGGACAAAAAGCCCCGTGAATTATCCGGCGGTATGAAACAGCGTGTGGCCCTCATACGCACCCTGGCTTTAAAACCGGAAATTCTGCTTCTCGATGAGCCTTTCAGTGCACTGGATTTTCAGACGAGGCTCATCGTATCCAAGGACATTTCAAGCATCATAAGAAAAGAGCATAAAACTGCCATTTTAATTACGCACGATATTTCCGAAGCTATCCGTTTATCGGATAAAGTCATCGTCCTAAGTAACAGACCGGCCACTATTAAAAACCAAATGGAAATTACGCTGTCAGAACTTGACGATACGCCTCTATCCTATTTGGAAGCACCGGAATACTCTTCCTATTTTCATAAACTTTGGGAGGATATCAAAAATGAAGAAAGTTGAACCATTAAGCATTCAGGAACAATATATAAAAGAACATAAAAAACATCACAGACTTGTGACTTTAGCCCGCTTTGGCATTTTCATAGGATTTCTCATTATCTGGGAACTTCTGGCAAGGTTTAATATCATTGATACCTTTTTCTTTTCATCACCTATTGGAGTGATTCAATGTGCCTACACTATGATTTTGGATCTAACCCTATTTACCCATATCGGAGTAACTTTGTATGAAACTATATTAAGTTTTATACTTGTTATTTTCATTGGAATCGTGGTTGCAAGCCTTTTATGGTTTTCAAAGACGCTTTCAGAAATCATAGAACCCACCTTGGTTATATTAAACAGTTTGCCAAAATCTGCCTTGGCACCACTTTTTATCGTGTGGCTCGGAACAGGTACAAAAACCATTATTATTGCCGGTATTTCGGTGGCAATCTTTGGCTGTATTATCAGCCTGTATTCAGGCTTTTTGGAAACTGATAAGGATAAGCTTATGATGATTGAAACCCTTGGCGGTACGCGTCTACAAGCCTTTAAAAAGGTGGTTCTGCCAAGTTCCATACCGGTGCTTTTAAGCACCATTAAGGTTAACATCGGTCTTTCCTTAGTCGGTGTCATTATCGGAGAATTTTTAGCTGCAAGATACGGTCTTGGTTATCTTATTATTTACGGTAGCCAAGTATTTAAATTAGACCTTGTCATTATGAGCATTGTGATTTTATGTATCATAGCTACCGGTCTATATAAAATCATCCAGTTTATCGAACATCAATATAAGAAAAAAATGGTGAGTTAACGTGAATGTTTGTGTCCTCGTTAAGATGTAGTAATTTTTCTAGTTACGGACAATTTTATTACTATACAAAAATAAACCGTATTATTTTCATATGTTTTACAGTTATTTCCCAATCATAACCATTTAGACCGTAATAACGATATCGTCTTTACGGTCTAAATAAGTCCAATCTCTCGACCGTAAAGCAGGCAATCCATCACATTTTAATGCCAGTGTGTATATGTACAATATAACATTCTACAAAACAGACACACTTCTGAATACTCTGGAATTTCGTTCTAAGGGTATATCATATCTGATTTCAATCATCCTATATGCACCTCTATTTTTATTCCAAGTTCTCCTAGCTGATCTTGTACTGTCTGCAAAAACTGTTCGCAAGTATCCGGAATCTCATATTGAAAACGGATATCAATCACAGCCATTTTAGGTTCCAACGCAGGATATTTTTCTTTATACTGACCGCTTTCCAAAAAAGCAACATATGCATTAATTTTCTTCCTATTCCGTCAATTACTTTTAAATTGTTAACTGCCATTTATTTCTCCTTCTGTGGTACTCTGTAATGTTTCACCGCATACAAAAAATGTTGTCTGAAAGTTCTTGCAGCTTCTTTACTATGCTTTTTCCATGGCATCATCATATCAAAGGCATGTACTTTCCCCGGATATACATCTACAAAAGCCATAATACCTTCCTTTTTTAAGTTATCAACATACGTAAGTGTTTCACAATAAAATGGTTCCCCTTCACACACAAATGTATAGGCCGGCGGTAAATTACTATAATCCATCTGTCTTGACGGTGAAGCATACGGCGAAACATCCTTTGTTCCATACAGTTCTTTTAAATAAACCTTCCAGGCTGCATGATTTTTTCTTGTATTCCACACAATGCCATGATTATCTTTAGACGATTCTGTATCTTCACAGTCGAGCATCGGATAAAGCGGCATTTGAAAAGCAATATTAACTTCCCCTTTATCCCTTGCATACATACAGATTGCTGCTGTTAAGCCCCCTCCGGCACTTTCGCCACCCACAAAAATCTGGTCCAAGCGAACAACAAGTTCTTCTGCGTGCTTTTTCAAATACAAAAGCGCAGCATAACAGTCTTCCAAAGCAGCAGGATAAGGCTTTTTCCATGACAATGTATAGGATGGTGCAATCACAACCGCACCGGATTTTACTACATCTATGGCTCTTGTCATATATGCCATTTCAGCCATTCCGGTCATATATCCACCACCGTGAATCCACAGAACTCCAGGAACCTTTCCCTGTCTATTTTTCGGCTTAAAAATCAAAATCTTCATCTTGCCATTTTTCGTACGAATAAATCTTTTTTCTACAAAATAATCTTTTTTCATAAAATCACCCCTATAAAAAAAACCGCATTTTGCCCATAAAAGTTCAAAACACGGTTTTCATAGAGCTGGAAAAGGGACTTGAACCCTCGACCTACTGATTACGAATCAGTTGCGCTACCGACTGCGCCATTCCAG
>CAZMND010000140.1:0-4459 GCA_964567585.1 uncultured Lachnospiraceae bacterium | reverse complement strand
TTCCTCATTCTTATAGTAGCAGGTCATAACGCCCGGACCCTTTACGGCCAACTCGCCAACTTCGCCCTTGGCTACTTCATTGCGGTTTTCATCCACAATTTTTACTTCCCAGCCATAGCCCGCTTTACCGATAGCACCAACTTTATGTATATTTTCTACCCCCAAATGCACACAACCCGGTCCGATGGACTCTGACAAACCATAGTTTGTATCGTAAGCATGATTTGGGAAAATAGACTTCCATTTCTTAATTAAACTCTGCGGAACAGGCTGAGCACCGATGTGCATAAGTCTCCACTGTTCGAGATCATAATCGGCAAGATTCACTTTGCCGCTTTCAATTGCTTCCAAAATTTCCTGCGCCCACGGCACCAAAAGCCATACGATGGTACATTTTTCTTTGGACGCTGTTTCCAAAATAAATTCCGGCTTGGTTCCCTTTAAAAGAACCGCTTTACTGCCTGACAAAAGGCTTCCGAACCAGTGCATTTTTGCTCCCGTATGATAAAGTGGCGGAATACAAAGGAATACGTCATCCTTCTGCTGTCCGTGATGGTTCTGTTCCACCTTACAGGAATGTACAAGACTTCTGTGTTTATGCAAAATTGCCTTCGGGAAACCTGTAGTTCCTGAAGAAAAATAAATTGCCGCATCATCATCGTCTGTAAGTGTAATATCCGGCGACTGACTTGAACAGTTGGCAGAAAGCGAATTATAATCTTCCGCAAAAGCAGGACAACCTTCGCCTACGTAAATAAGAAGTCTTCCCTTGCTGATTCTGTCCGCAATTTCTTCCACACGACCGATAAATTCATTTCCGAATACTAAAATATGTACTTCCGCAAGATTCACACAATATTCAATTTCATCTGCAGAATATCTGAAGTTAAGAGGCACTGCTAAGGCACCTGTTTTTAAAATACCAAAATAAATCGGCAGCCACTCCAAACTGTTCATCATAAGAATCGCAACCTTATCGCCCTTCTTAATGCCTCTTTGAAGCAAAAGATTGGCAAAACGGTTCGCCTTTTCATTAAATACGCTCCAGCTGATTTCACGTCTGTAGCTGGTTTTCGGATTCGGCTCAATCAGCTCGAATTCCTTCCAAGTAACTCGTCTTGTTTCTTTAATTTCCGGGTTAATTTCCACTAAACTGATATCGTTTGGAAATTCCCGCGCATTTTTCTCTAAAAATTCTGTAATAGGCATTTCTTTCTCTCCCAATATACATTTTTGGCGGATTTTCACTCACCATTTTATCGCTTTAACGCTTTTCACCACTAAATTGTATTATAACACTTATTCTGCTATCTTTTCAACCTTAACAATTACCGGATATATAACTAACGTGGTCATTACCATAATTGGGAAATACAAACTTGCACTTTCCCCAAGTAAAACACCTACAAGCATTGCCATCCACGCACATACAAAAACCTGCACCTACATATCCATACTACAATTCTATCCACAAGCGACTGCCAGTTAAAAAGTCTGACTCTCTGCGTCACAAACATAAATACCGCAAACATAAAAAATGCTTTGGCATACCATATATCTCTCAATGTCTGATAATACTGATTTTGTCCATTAATGAGTAAAATTGTCGTCATCATAAGAGAAAGAATACTGATACCGGTGACAACAAACTCTTTTACCTTTATCAAATCATTTTTTCTTTAAAACTATATTCCCCATCTTACATTCCTCCACCACTTTGTTATACCACAAAGCCGCTTTTCACTCAATAAATTTTATCCAAATAGAATCTAATAATTGGATTTTAGATAAAAATATGATACACTCCTTATCGAAACACTATAAATTCAAAACCATTGAAATTGAGGTACTTATGAAAAAATCCCAAATTATATTACTAATAAGCTTAATACTGACCATTATTTCTATGTCAGTTGCTCTGGTATTCCTTCTGACAAGCGAGCCGACCGCTGATGATACAGCCGATGTTTTGGTCCAATCAGACAACGCCTTGGCTGACGAAATCCAAAACCAAATTACTCCGGAACCCATTCCCGAGCCGATTCTCGAAGATAAAACAATCCGTCTTTTAGCCGTAGGTGACAACCTGTTTCATGCAGGTGTGCATTTAACCGGAAAACAAGCTGACGGAACCTATGATTTCTCATTCCTTTTTGAAACGATACAACCGTATCTGAATGATGCTGATATCAAAATCATTAATCAGGAAACAATACTTGGTGGTAATCACCGCGGTAATGACGGACATCTGGGTTATCCTTTATTTAACTCCAGAACCGAAGTCGGCGATGCCATTGCCGAGGCCGGTTTTAATGTGGTAACACACTCCACAAACCACACGATTGACCAGGGGCTCGACGGACTTTTGCACTGTGTTTCATACTGGGAAGAAAATCACCCTGATGTTTTAATTTGTGGGGTCCGCGATGAAATAGAAGAAGAGCCGGAAATTCCAACAATGGAAATTGAAGGTGTCACCTTTGCATTTTTAAACTACACTTACGGCCCAAACTTAGGAAGCTTTCCATCCCAGTACGAGGGCTATATGGATATGCTCTGTTACTACGACGAAAGTAGCCGTATAATCGATTTTACAACAATAAACCCTGATGTTCTCACAGACATTGAGAGAGCAGAAGAAATTGCAGATATCGTAGTTGTTTGTCCGCACTGGGGAACAGAATATATGACCAATCAGTCCACTTATCAGGAAAAATTTGCAATGCAGATGACCGAGGCAGGTGCCGATTTAATCATTGGTACACACCCTCACGTAGTCCAGCCGGTAACTTATATAGAAAGCGAAAACGGTAACAAATCCCTTTGCTATTATTCCCTTGGAAATTATGTTTCTACCCAAAAGCAGGTAGAATGTATGCTGGAGGGTATGGCAGTTGTGACTTACACTGTCACTCCGGAAGGCGAAATTTCCATTAATGAAGATGAAACCGGTGTTATTCCCCTTGTTTGCCAGTACACACAAGGCTCTGTGCGTATCGACAATATATATTTCCTTGCCGACTACACAGAGGAGCTTGCTTTAAAACATGGTATGTACACATACGCCGGAATTCCTTTCCACTATGAAGATATGGTAAATCTTTCCGAGAAAGTATTTGGCGATTGGGCTATGGAACCTTATTTAGAAGTCATTCCACTGGAAGAATAAAAGTATGCCGACAGGACAATGCATCCCGTCGGCATTTCTTTATCCATATGTAATTCAAATCATTATAACGGCGGTACAGGCGGACGCTCCGGGTCCAAAATTTCACTTGCATCAAAAATATCCGACACATTGTTCTGTTCACCGATTGCATTATAATAGATTCTGTAACCATCCAGATTACGTCTTCCCTGTCTTAAATAATCATCACCCAGCCACGTTGCATATCGCGATGCATCTACATTACAGAAAATATTAAATCCCTGCTCACGCAAATACTGATATTTTTCATTGCTTTCATCATAGTTACCCCATTTTCCAAGGTCCTGTCCATGAGCAAAAATAATCGTATCGGTTCCACCAACTAACGGTGCTACATTTTCCATCCATTTCTGCGTATCTGTTTTGAGTCGTTCCAGACTGGCATCACCTACACGTAAATGTCCCCACGTATGGCTGGCGAATTCCCAGCCGTTTTCCATCATCGCTTCTGCAACCTTTTTTGCTTCTGCTCTTTCTTCTTCAATATCAAAATCCGGGTGTTCCTTTATCCATACCTTTTTTACATAGTCCAAATCGTCTGTAAGACTTGTATAACTAATATCTGTACGATAGCCTAAAATTCCATTGTATCCTGTCAGGGCAATAATACCCTTTGCTCCCTTGTAAGACGCATCCGGATGTTCCTTCACAAACGCATCCATAAGAGGTACCACGTCGTAGGCGCCTGTCAAAACCGTACCGTCTGCCTGAATATATTCACAGGTCGGCTCACCGTTTTCATCCAATACAATTTTAGATGCATAACCATAGCCGTCATAACTGTGGTAATATGACAAATCATCCAATGACAAAACAAATGCCTTTTTATCCGGCGGAAGCAAGATTGTGCCTTCCACGAACTCTGTCTCTCCGTTTTCATTCACAACCTCTTCATACAGGTCGTGAATACTGACCATAACATAGCCTCTGTCGTACATTTCCTGAGTAATTTTTTCAAACTCACTGATTGTAGTCATCCACTGATTGTTACCTACCGCCTGTGGATTTTTCTCCTGATTGGCAAAGGCTCTTTCAGGGTCCACTACAAGGGAATGATAAAAAATATGTGTTACTTCCTTAATGTTCACCGGAACACAGGTCGCTTTCGCGGCCTCATATTCTGCAATTTTATCTGTAAGGCGGGTATCCTGTGTATAATTCTCAAAAGCCTTAACAAGTGCAATTGCACCATCATAATCGTAGGTTGCAGCCAAAAAGTCTGCCTCCTCCATAAGCGCAAGTTTTGCCTGC
>CAZMND010000139.1:0-4460 GCA_964567585.1 uncultured Lachnospiraceae bacterium | reverse complement strand
ACACCCTTTGATGCATCAATTACCATGATAGCTGAGTCTGCTGCCATCAAAGTTCTGTAGGTATCCTCCGAGAAATCCTGATGTCCCGGTGTATCCAGAATATTTACACAATAGCCGTCATATTCAAACTGCAATACGGATGAGGTTACTGAAATACCTCTTTCCTTTTCAATTTCCATCCAGTCAGAAACCGCATGTCTTGCAGTGGCCTTTCCCTTTACACTCCCCGCCAGATTGATGGCACCGCCGTATAATAAGAATTTTTCTGTCAATGTTGTTTTACCTGCATCAGGGTGTGAAATAATAGCAAATGTTCTTCTTTTGTTAATCTCCTGTGCGTAGTTACTCACGTTTTTTTCCTCCAAAATCTGTAAATCTATTCTTCTGCCATTTACAGCATACTTTCTCCTGCAAATGGTTTTGTTATCTCAAAATAATCCAGCACCGTAGCGGCAATATCCGCAAAAGTATCTCTTGTTCCCAAATTCCTTGGCTTTATATTTTTTCCGTACATAATAAATGGTGTATATTCTCTGGAATGGTCCGTGGACACCATATATCCCGGATCGCATCCATGGTCTGCCGTAATCATAAGCACGTCTTCTTCTTTTAGTTTAGCCATAATTTCAGGCAGATTTTCATCAAAATAAGTTAATGCTTTCGCATAGCCGTCCACATCATTTCTATGACCGTAAAGCATGTCATAATCTACCAGGTTAATAAAGCATAAGCCTTCAAAATCCTTATCCAGATATTCTAAAGTCTTTTCAATGCCTTCTTCATTTCCCTTGGTATATACAAATTCCGTAATACCGCACCCTGCAAAAATATCTTTGATTTTGCCCACCGCAATGACGGCTTTCTGATTGTCTTTTAATACGTCAAGCATGGTTATTTGCGGCGGCATCAACGAATAATCATGACGCTTTGAGGTTCTTGTAAAATTTCCTTCTTCGCCAATAAACGGTCTCGCAATCACTCTTCCCACGCCGTGCTCGCCCTGCAAAATTTCTCTTGCAATTTCACAATATTCATACAGGGTTTCTACCGGAACAATTTCTTCATGGGCCGCAATCTGGAATACACTGTCTGCGGATGTATAAACAATCAGCTTGCCGGTTTCCATATGTTCTTTTCCGTAAACCTTAATAACTTCCGTTCCCGAATAAGGTGCATTACACAAAACACCTCTTCCCGTGCGGCGTGAAAATTCATCCAGCACTTCCTTAGGAAAGCCCTCCGGATAAGTCGGAAGTGGTTTTTCGGAACAAATTCCCGCAATTTCCCAGTGCCCGATTGTAGTATCTTTTCCCTTGGATTTTTCCGTCATTCTGGCAACAGTTGCCTGAATGGAAGCTTCCTTTTCTTCGCATTCAACACCATCGATGTTAAAAAGTCCCAATTTCTTCATATTTTCCATTTTAAAGTATGGGCTTTTCGCTACGGAAGCGAGTGTGTTTGTACCTTTATCACCATACATAGCCGCATCCGGCATTTCTCCGATTCCAAAACTATCCAGGACAATCAAAAATACTCTTTTCATAACTATACCTCCGTACTTTCATCCGTCAAAATGATTTTACCCCAACATTACAAGTATACCATAATTATATCCGCTTTGCACTTAGATTATCGCATTAGTTTTCAACAAGGGCGCTGATTATGATATTTTCCGACGAAATACCTGTTTTTCTTGTCACAATATCTTCAATTTGTGCTCTCTGGGCATCTGTCAAATCAACGGAGCCCAAAACTACATCCACTGATTCACCACTGATACTGACGATAGAACTTGCAAAGCCTTTTGCTTCCAACAAAATTTCTGCGGCTAATTCTCTTTCCGCAATATCCGTTAATGTAACAAGTTTTTCGACCGCAGACTGTTTTGCAGAATCCGCAAGTTGACTGTTATTGATGATTTCAAGAAGTCCCGTCTTGTTCTGCGCACGGTTTTGTTCCTTCATAAGCTTTGCATCGGATAAACTCATCTGACTGACAGATGTTGTTGTAAAAACCGCCTCTCCGGGTGTCCCATTTTCCGGTGTTGGTGTCTGTGTCTGCTGCTGGGCCAAAACATCGTTGCTTTCCGCTATGACGCCTGATGTATCAGTTGCCAAGTCCATATTGACATCGGTCAAATCCATATCCAGCATAGTTACAACATCCTCTTCATCCGTTACAATATCAAGTTCCGCCGTATATTCCATCATATCGTCCGTCTCGCCGGTATCATTTTGATTTTCACTGTTTTCGGCCAGTTCCTCTTTGTTCAGATAATTGCCGGAAAATTGCATATATCCCGCAACCGCTATCATAAGTGCAAGTGCCGTAATCATAATCTGATTCTTCTTAATTTTCTTTTTCACTACTTATACCTCTACGATTCTTTCATTTTAATCACTACTACTTTATGACTTTCCACATCGAATAATGCCTGTACAGCCCTGACAATCTGTGTTCCAAGCGAACTTGCCCTGCTTCCGCCCACAACAAGCAATACACCCTCCACTTTTGGAGCAACTGTATGGGTAATGTAAGGCCCCAAATCCTCTCCGTCTTCCTTTGTATAACACACCGTTTCTTCAAAACTTTTCGACTCTATCGTCCGGTTTCCACCCTGGCTGTCTTCCTCATGAGTCGTTTCCACGGTATTTTTATTTTCACTTAGTACCACTTCTTCTTCTGATGTGGAAAATGTAATCATCGCATTAACACTGTCAATTCCGTCAATGCTTCTTAACACTTCCTCCAGTTGCTGCTCCATTTGTGCTTTATATGAACTATTGCTGTTTTCCAATGTATTCTCTATCATCCCAGCCGTTTCCTCGCCTTTTTTTTCATCCTCCTTTTCAGATGACGGCCAGAAAACAATCATTAGGAAAATACCGGCCAAAATCAGAATAATCCATTCTTCTTTTCCCCATTTCTTTTTTTTTACTTTATTCAAAATTTGGTTTATTTCTCCCACCTGACTGCATCCACCTTTACTTCTATTCCGGCAACCTCTATCTTTTCGACCGGTGCAACATCTTCTCTTGCATCTTCATTTTCTTCACTTTGCATAAGCTTATGTTCTATTTGTGTAACCATTTTGCTAAAATCAAAATCACCGTCAAACAAAGAAAAAATTGGGGTAATCAGCTTTAATACCACCACCAGAGATATTAAAAGTTTTATAAATTTTCCATACTTATTTTCCGTCTGAAAACCTTCCAGCATTTTTGCAAATAATAGAAAAACAACGATTTCTTTACATAAATCCAGCATACTTCTCCCTCTATCCATTTGTGGTAAACAACACAATTGCCATAGACACAAAAAACAATAAAAGCACTGCCATTACAATCTTAAGTAACATCCCCACTGCCTCAGAAGTATCCAATACCGGCTTTGAAAAGTCTCTTTCCGATATAACCGCCATCAAAGAACCGCACCCCTTTAATAGCACGCAGACCACAAACAACTTCACAACCGGTACTGCCGCCGTAATCAAAAGCATAAGAAACATACACAGGCCCACACTGTTTTTTATCAAAACCAAAGACCCCACTGCCAAATCCGTCATTCCCTCCGTTACATTGCCAATGCCGGGTATCATCGATGCTACTTTCCCTGTTGCTCCGTTTTTTAATTCATCCACCATAGGTGATACCATAGACTGCAAAAAACTGATTCCCGAAATAACCCCAATCATTGTTTTGAGGGTTACATTTACTGCCTTTTTCATAAAATCCGTTACCGCTGACAGTTTCTTTTCCAGCCATAGTGCATTCCCAAACGTAAGAATCATATAGCATGACACAAATGGTAAAATCACATGCAAAATAAACTGCTCCACCACGTATATTGCCAAGATACTGACCCGATAATAGGTATACGCCGACAACCCGTTTCCGCTATAAGCAACAGCCATATAATAAATCGGTATTGCTGCGTTCATCAAAAGTAAAATTGCATTTACCACCTCTTTTGTCATTTCCTGCATTTCTAAAAAAAGCGTTGCAAGCGCGGAAAACAGCAGTATATGTATCATAAAAAAACTCATTTTTGACACTTCCTTGCTGCCCATAGAATTCATAAAAGCACTAAATATCCCTGCCAGCACTGCAAGTAACAGAAAAGCCACACACATTTTTTTCAGCGAGCCATTTACAAAAATATCATCCTTCGTTATATACTCAAAAACATACGTTAATACATTAATAATGTCCCCTTCCAGAATTTTTTCATAGAGGGTTTTCCATAATTTTTCATCCACGATTTTACCCCTCAAATCTGATAATCTGTTCAATAACGGCAAGTACAATAGGCAATCCGGTTATCAGTATTATAATCTTTCCGAACATCTCTACCTGTGCGGCAATTGCACCTTGTCCCGCATCTTTGCAAATATTGGTCCCGAATTCACACAGATAGGTAATTCCCACCATTTTAAAAATTAATTTTATGTAGTACCCGGA
>CAZMND010000138.1:0-4473 GCA_964567585.1 uncultured Lachnospiraceae bacterium | reverse complement strand
GCATAATCATATAGTTAAATTCAAGGAAGCTTAAGCCCTTTTCCATTCTCTGCTTGTAGCATTCCGCTGTAAGCATTCTGTTTACACTGAAATGTGCGCCTACTTCTCTTAAAACATCTACATAATTTAAATCTAAAAGCCAGTCAGCGTTATTTACCATAATTGCTTTGCCATCGGAAAAATCGATGAATTTTTCCATCTGTTTTTTGAAGCAGTCACAGTTGTGCTGAATGGTTTCTTTTGTCATCATAGAACGCATATCTGTTCTCCCTGACGGGTCACCAATCATTGCTGTACCACCACCGATTAATGCGATTGGTTTGTTACCTGCCATCTGTAATCTTTTCATCAAACATAACGCCATAAAATGACCTACATGTAAACTGTCTGCTGTCGGGTCGAAGCCAATATAGAAAGTCGCTTTACCATTATTGATAAGCTCTTTAATTTCTTCTTCGTCCGTAAGCTGCGCAAGCAGACCACGTTCTTTTAATTCTTCAAATACTGTCATTTTCCTTATCTCCTTAACCGTCTTATTTATTTACCATCAGTTTTTGCATAGCTTTATTAAGTCCATCTACTGATAATTTATACATTGGTAGCATTTCTTTGATTGCGGTCTCCGCTTCTCTCCAAGGTGCATTCCCCGGAGCCATTTTCGGATTCATCCATACAATCTTTTTGAAGTGACGCTTCATAAGTGTAAGCCATTCCATACCTGAAAGTCCACCGTTTGGTCCACGGTAATTACCGGTCTTGGAATACAATTCCTCAGGCGCCATAGCCGCATCACCTACTATAATCACTTTATAATCACTGTCTAAGTTCTTAAAAACCCATTCGGTTTCCACCCAGTCACCGTTTTCACACTCCGGTGTCTTATACAAATGACTATAAATACAGTTGTGGAAAAAATATGTTTTTACATCCTTATAGTGATTGGATTTATGCACCGACTGGAACAATTCGCTAAGAAGCGTTGTATAGGGAATCATTGTCCCGCCGGAGTCCATAAGCAGTAAAAGCTTTACTGCATTTTTTCTTGGTTTGTCCATAACAATCTGGAGATAGCCTCCGTTGTTACAGGTTTTATCTATTGTGCCGTTAATATCCAGCTCCGTCTTTGGAATATCCAGTCTTGTGGAAAATTGGCGCAGTTTTCTCAGGGCCTGTTGAAACTGTCTGTTATCCAGCACTCTGTCATCACGGAAATCCCTGTATTTTCTTGCCCCGATAACTTCAAAGGCAGACTGATATCCGGTACTTCCGCCCACTCTGATACCACCGATGTTTCCACCCGTGTTACCAAAACTGGTTTTACCCATAGTTCCAATCCAGTAACTACCACCATTATGTTCGCTGTCCTGGTCACGAAGTCTGTCATTAAACTTCTGTTTGACATCTTCCTCATTCACCTGAAGATCCTCTGTTTTATTTAGGTGGTCTCTGGCTTCTTCGTGCAAAATTTCGGTCATTTCCGGCTTATCCAACCATTTAAGCATTTCTTTGGTAATTTCCGTGTCTTTTTGCACTGCTTTGAAGCATTCTTCAAAAGCCATATCGAATTTGTCAAATTCCGTTTCACTTTTTACAAGTATCATTCTGGCCACATAATAGAACTCTGTCAGACTGCTGTGACACAGGTTCTGATTAAGCGCATCCTGTAATGTAAGCCATTCCGTAAGCGTAACCTTTAAGCCTTTTTCTTTTAATGTGTAAAAGAATTTATTAAACATTAATTCACCCTATGCTTTACGGCTTCCAAATCTTCATCTTTTTTTACAACAACTCCCACGAAAGGAAGTGTTTTCTTTATCGTATCGAAAGGAATTCCGCCAAGCTGTAAGGCGTTAATCCAGTCAATCAATTCCGAGGTACTCGGTTTTTTACGAATTTCACGCATAGAACGGATTTCATAGAAAACATCCATTGCTGCGTTCAATAAGTTCTGTTCCACGTCCGGATAATGAGTTTTTACGATTTCTTCCATCAGTTCTTTATTCGGAAACTCGATGAAATGGAAAATACATCTTCTAAGGAACGCATCCGGCAATTCCTTTTCCGCATTGGAAGTAATGATTACAATCGGTCTCTGTTTTGCCTTGATGGTTTCTTTTGTCTCGTGAATATAAAATTCCATCTGGTCCAATTCCCACAACAAGTCATTTGGGAATTCCAAATCCGCTTTATCGATTTCATCAATCAACAAAACAACCTGCTCTTCGTTTTTAAACGCTTCACCAAGTTTTCCCAATTTTATGTAATGGGCAATATCATCAACGCCTTCTTCACCGAACTGTCCGTCGTAAAGACGCTGGATTGTATCGTACATATAAAGCCCGTCCTGAGCCTTTGTTGTAGATTTAATATTCCAGATAACCAGTTCTTTTCCAAGAGAATTGGCTACCGCCTTTGCAAGCATAGTTTTACCCGTCCCCGGTTCTCCTTTGATAAGAAGCGGTTTTTGAAGGGCAATCGCCACGTTCACACTCGCCATCAATTCTTCACTTGCCACATAATCATTTGTAGATGTAAAATCATTTCTCATTGTATAACCCTCTACCATTTAACAACAGAATTTTCTACTCTCTTATCTCTAAACATCAAATCCTTTACCGCTTCATCCGCCGGCTTATCTTCAAATAAAACAAGATTTACCTGCTCGATGATTGGCATAGATACATTATATTTTTGTGAAAGAAGCATCGCTGCTTTTGCAGAATACACTCCTTCAACTACCATCTTAACTTCCTTCATAGCTTCATCCATTGTTTTGCCCTGTCCGATTAAAACACCGGCTTTTCGGTTTCTGGAATGAATACTTGCACAGGTAACAATCAAATCCCCGATACCTGTAAGTCCATAGAAGGATTCTGCTTTACCGCCCATCGCTACACCAAGTCTTGAAATTTCAGCAATACCTCTTGTAATAAGGGCTGCCTTTGTATTATCTCCATAACCAAGACCATCTGCAATTCCGGCTGCAAGAGCAACCACATTTTTCAACGCTCCGCCAAGCTCCATACCTAAAATGTCCGAACTTGTATATACCCTGAATACATCATTCATAAACATATTCTGTAAATACACCGCAGTTTCTTCTGATTTTGCACCGACTACAATCGTTGTCGGAACACCTCTTCCTACTTCTTCCGCATGAGAAGGACCGGATAAAACAGCCACATCCGCCTGTGGAATTTCTTCTTCAATAATATCCGATAAGGTCATCAGTGTACTTTCTTCAATACCCTTAGCCACATTGACAATAATCTGACCTTCTTCTACGTACTCTTTCATTTTGTTTGCAGTGCCTCTTGTGAAAACACTTGGAACTGCCAAAACAATCACTTTTTTACCTTTAATGGCTTCTTCTAAATCCGTTGTAAAAATCATATCTGAAGGGAGTGGAACACCCGGTAATTTGTCCACGTGCTCTCTTTTTTCATTCAGCATTTCGATTTCTTCTTTAACAATCGACCATACAGTCACTTTGTTTCCGTTTTTTGCAAGCAATAATGCTAAAGCAATGCCCCAGCTTCCTGCTCCGATTACACTAACATCTGCCACGATATTAAGCCTCCTTATTTTTCTTGAATAAATAAGTTTTTCTTTCCTCATGAAGTATCAGTCTGGCAATATTCGCACCATGCATATAGTAGGCTAAAACCGCCATAGCAAAGGTAATTCCATACAGTTCCAAAAGCTGTAAATTGGACAAGCCTTCAAAAAATCCAAGCTGTCCCATAATGACCATCTGAATCACAAAACCCGCATAAACAAGCAATGAGCCCAGGGATACATAATGTGTGATTAAAAAGGCACCAAAGAAAAGAATAATGCCAACCACTACAAAACGCCAGTCGAATGCAATAATCATACCCGCTGTGGAAGCGATACCCTTACCACCTTTAAAGTTCATATAGAACGGGAAATTGTGTCCTAAAATAACACCAAGGCCTGTGTACAATTTCAAAAATTCCGTCGCCATAGAGCCTTCTTTAAACAACCACGTTGTAAATAATACAGCAAGAATACATTTCATACAGTCCCCGAAAAATACCAAAAGACCTGCCTTTGTTCCAAGAACACGCAATGTATTTGTAGTACCTGAGTTTCCACTACCGTGCTTTCTGATATCAATACCGTTAAGTTTTCCAAGAATAAACGCAGTCTGCAACAAACCGAACGCATATCCGATTAAAATACAATAAATTCTTTCCATTACTTATCTTCGCCTTTTCTCTCTCTAATAATAAATCGAAGTGGTGTCCCTTTGAATCCAAAGGCTTCTCTGATTCGGTTTTCAATATATCTTGTATATGAAAAATGCATCAATTCCTTGTCATTTACGAAAATAACAAAGGTTGGCGGTTTTACGGAAGCCTGTGTAATATAATAAAGTTTCAAACGTTTTCCTTTATCCGAAGGTGGCTGCTGAAGCGCAACTGCCTCAGACATAATTTCATTTAAGAC
>CAZMND010000137.1:0-4513 GCA_964567585.1 uncultured Lachnospiraceae bacterium | reverse complement strand
TAAAAATAATTCCTCAATATGCAGGATATGTAACACAACTGACTGTATCCGAAGGAGAACACGTAACTGCAGGGACACAACTCTATCATATAAGTGGAGAACATTATAACGGTAACGGAACTGGCACATTAGCAACGATGAGTATTTCCCTGAAGACTCAGTATATTATGTTGGCCTCCCAGCAATCCTTTGAGTCGCGAGATAATAGTCAACAACAGGAAGCCATACGGCAAAGGATGGTATCACTTGAGCCACAAATAAGAAGTGCAGAACAAAGACTTCAGCTTGCTGAACGTCAGGCAGAACTGGCTATATCCGTCATGGAACGCTATAAAAAATTGGCTGGTACGCATTATGTGTCAGATATCGAATTCCAACAGAAACAAATTGATGTTTCTGCCGCTCAACAAAACGTTGAAGATCAGCGTCAGGGGCTTCTCCAGTTGCATGCTGCAATGGACACAGCCAAAGATGAACTAAATCATCTTATTGTTCAGGGGAAAAGCCGTAAAGCAGAACTCGACAGACAATTGCAGGTGCTAAAACAACAACAGGATGAACTGGCCGGACAAGAAAAATTTACACTGAGGGCTCCAGTATCCGGGACTATTGCTGCTGTACTGATCAAACAGGGGCAGTCTGTGAAAGCATCTGAACCGGTCATGACTCTCATTCCCGATAATGCTCATTTACAAATTGAGCTTTATGCTACCAGCCAGAAAGCCGGTTTTATCCGACCAGGTCAACGGGTATCTCTGAAGTTTTCGGCCTTCCCTTATCAGAAATTTGGTATCCAGTACGGCACAATTCGTGAAATCAGTCATACGACTCTGGTTCCTTCCGACTTATTACCAGTTTCACCCGTCACATGGAAAGAAAACGAAGGGCATTATCGCGTTATTGTTGAACCTGAAAATACATTTATATTTGCATACGGAAAAAAAGAACCGCTAAGACCAGGCATGACTCTGGAAGGAGACGTCAACCTTGATACTCGTCATTTATGGGAATGGCTGACAGAGCCCCTATGGAGCATGAAAGGAAATCTGTAATGGAATCAATAAACTGGAAAGTAAGGAAACAACTGCCCGTTATCCGTCAAACCGAATCTGCTGAATGCGGTCTGGCGTGTCTGGCTATGATTGCCTGCTGGCATGGACTGAAAACAGATTTATCGACATTACGGGAACGTTTCAATATAGGTATTCAGGGAATGACGCTACAAAGGTTGATCGAATGTGCAGCGTCCATCCATTTATCATCACGTGCAGTTCGTCTGGAACCCGAAGATATGAGGTGTCTTAATCTTCCATCTATTCTGCACTGGGATATGAACCATTTCGTCGTTCTCCATAAAGTTCGGGGAAACCGGTTATACATCCATGATCCGGACAGAGGAAAAATTACAATAAGTCTGTTGGACGCAGGTAAGCATTTTACAGGAGTGGCACTGGAATTAACTCCAGCCAGTGATTTCACCCCCCGGAACGAGAGAAAAAAAATCCACCTGCGTCAACTGACAGGGAAAACCCCGGGGCTTTTAGCATCAATGACAAAAATTATTATTTTTGCTCTGGCCCTTGAGATTCTGGCTTTAGGTGGTCCACTTCTTAATCAACTGGTAATTGATGAAGTTCTGGTCGCAGCAGACAGAAGTCTATTGTATGTCATTATAGTGGCACTACTGTTGTTATCACTCATACAATTATTACTCTCCCTGGCACGACAATGGGCAACGATCAGTTTATCCGTCAATTTTAACATGCAATGGACTGCCAGAGTTTTCCATCATCTTGTAAGACTCCCTCTTGCATGGTTCGATGCCCGAAGTAAAGGAAGTATTAATGCCCGTTTTGAAGCAGTAGATATAATCCAGCAGGCGCTGACAACGCAGGTTCTTGAATGCATTCTGGATATGCTACTTATTGTGACTGCTCTTTGCATGATGCTGTTGTATAGCCCAGGAATGACATTAATCGCAGTAATTGCAGCTATTATATATGGCGCACTGAGAGCATTGTGGTATCCGGCTTTACGGCAATCTGTTGAAGATGTCTGGGATGCAGGAACTAAGGAGTCGGGGCATTTTCTCGAAACCCTTAACGGCATTCAGAGTCTGAGAATCAACGGTGTAACTATTCACAGAGAAGCGGCCTGGCTGAACCTCAACGTTACCCGCAGAAACACACAGCTACGCCAGAATCGTTTACAAATGAGCTATGAACTGACGCATACACTGACGGAAAGTGTAGTTTCAGCCATTATTTTGTGGCAGGGTGCAGTAGAAGTGCTGGATGGGACATTTACCGTGGGTATGTTGGTTGCTTACTTATCCTATCAGATGCGTTTTTCATCCAGTATAAGCAATCTGACTGATAACTTTTTTTCCTGGCGCATGCTTGATGTTTATAACGAGAGACTTGCCGATATTGTGCTAACACCACAGGAAGGTCACCAGAATCAGCACCATTGGGCAAACCATAATGAAACAATATCTGCAAGCCAGTACAGAGAACATAAATATGATAATACCCATCCACCATTACTTATCGAAAAAATAACATTTAGCCATAAGGGCGCAGATAAACCCATATTGGATAACGCGTCACTAATGCTCTTTCCTGGAGAAATATTAGCAATAACAGGTAAATCAGGATGTGGCAAATCAACATTGGTAAAGCTTATTCTTGGAATTCATACACCAAGTGAAGGAAGAATTAATGCATTTGGCATACCACATACACATTCTGATTATTTTCAGGTTCGTCAACGAATTGGCACTGTATTGCAAGATGACTATCTTTTCAAAGGTTCTATAGCTGATAATATAATGTTTTTTAGCGAAATTAGAGATCATGAACACATGCGTAAATGCGCAAGTCTGGCACTTATAGACAGTGATATTATGGCAATGCCAATGGGCTATCAAACATTGCTTGGAGAAACCGGAGGGGGACTTTCAGGTGGTCAGAAGCAACGTATTCTACTGGCAAGAGCACTGTATAAAAAAACCGGTCTATTATTACTGGACGAAGCAACCAGTCATCTTGATGTGGAAAGTGAAATAGAAATAAGCCAGACATTACGCCAACTCGGAATTCCTGTTCTGTTAATAGCTCATCGACCAGAAACAATAGCATCCGCAGACAGAGTTCTGTATCTGAGAGATGGTCACTTTTCGGAAATAACATATCGACCTGCCAGAACTCATAATATAAATAATCACCCCAACAGGAGGTGATTTCTGAACAGAGATAAGAACGTCAAAAAAACAGTTTATTTAAAAATCACTAGTTCAATTCTAGATATGTAAACTTATGCAATATACCAGATTTTGACAGAAATTCATCACCAATAAGCATTGGCTTATATGAGAAGCCTTTAATATCATCAGCTCTCTTGATAATAACACCGCCTAACTGATTCTTATGCCCCTGCAACATAGAAATTGTTGTTGATAATGTGATATCTATAATTTCCATACTGGGTAAAGTTAGCCATGCATGAAGATTGACAGTATCTCCTGTATAACCATTTTTCAATGTATCAGTAATAAAGACCTCATCAAACCTGAACATACCTTTTGGGGTCCCATCATCAATCCATCCCAACGTAAAATAAACAGGACATCCCAGCCATTCTTCAACCAAAGGTCTGGCTTGAAGATGAACAGGCATACATCGCGCAACCAGTTGTTCATACCCAGAATTCAGATCCAGTACAGGACGTATAATTCCTCCCAAATGGCGGATTCGTTTATCGTTCATTATGCGAGTATGCGTCTCACATAAATCAACGGGTTGTGCAAGTTGTAACCGCCGAGTCCTGATGAGTGCTTCTTTAAAATCATCGACATAAGCCATAACAATCTCCCGTTTATAACATTCTTTACACCGGTGTTGGAGGTTCCCAGCGATTCTCACTATCCTGAACTGGCTGAGTTCCATCTCTGTAAGTGTTACTATCCATGTAATTGCGATAGCCCCGCTCACTCACTTCCCTATGCTGATCTACGTCCGGTCGAGTAATAACGTAATTTCCATGTTCAGAGAATCCCGTCACATTGTGCCATGTCACCATTTCAGCAAAGACCTGATTAAACTGTCCATCGTTTCCTTCTGGTTCAAAGCCCATTCTGGGATCACGCTCAAACAATACAGGTGCAATCAAATCCAGTTTATCTGCCAGCGCATTGCGGTCATGGTGATTACGGAAAACAACCCTGTCACCATAATCCGTACAGACCAACTCTCCCGTCCGACGGTCACGGAAACGAACACTCCCGTTCTTCTGCAGACGAACCTCAAGATCACCGGTATTACCGTATACCGGCGTTCCGCCCGGTTCACAAAGCACGACACAGCGGTCTGTCGTCGTTGTGCGTGACTTGTCTTTACGGCGATCACGATAATCCCAGCCTCTCAACTGCGATACAGCAGCCCTGTCTCCCTGAGCAGCCTGAATTTCGACCCACTGAACTGCCCCGGGTTTCCTGGAGAGTATTTTATCTGTG
>CAZMND010000136.1:0-4533 GCA_964567585.1 uncultured Lachnospiraceae bacterium | reverse complement strand
AGTAACAATTATAAGTGCTGGGATAATATAGGCATATCTTTCACGTGCGAAAATTCTTGTTTGCAAAGTTTTAGCGTGGCAAGATTGGCATTGATAAAGATGGTTGAGATTAATGATATAGTTAGGCATAACCCTTGATTTTTTCATAATTCCTACATACAATATAATTACAAGAACAAGTAACCATTAATTTTTATAGAGGTGTCAGTATGTGTGACGTAAAAAAGTATAGTGAAATTTACAAAGATATAAAAGCACTTCAACCGGAAGACACTTTGCAACTGGTGTTGGAAGCAGAAACTGAAGAGGAAAAAAATTTCTACGAGTTGGTAGGAGACTTTTTGCTTCAGACAAAACAGAAAAAAGTGGTTGAAGGGAATTTGTTTTAGTGAAGAAATATATAATTATTGCCGGTGTAAATGGGGCAGGAAAATCAACATTATATCAGACTATTGAGAATCTAAAGGATATGCCAAGAGTTAATGTGATGAAATTGTAAGAAAAATTGGTAGTTGGAAGAATTCAAAAGATGTCTATATAGCGGGCAAAAAGGCGGTTAAAGAGATTGCACAATATTTTGAAGAGGGAGTTACTTTTAATCAGGAAACGACCTTGTGCGGTCAAACTATTATAAATAACATTTTAAAGGCCAAAGAACTTGGTTATTTCATAGAAGTGCATTATGTTGGTGTGAGCTCAGTAGAAATTGCAAAAGAAAGAGTGAAGTATCGAGAGTCTCACGGTGGACATGGTATTCCGGAATCAGACATTGAAAAAAGATATGTTGTAACTTTTATGCAATTGAATACTGTTTTAAAAGAGTGCAATTTAATTGCATTTTATGATAATACAGAAAGTTTCAGACGATTTGCAATTTGTAAGAATGGTGAATTGGTACGAATTTCAAGCAATGTACCAACGTGGTTTTCAAAAGTAGAAATTTTAATATAGAAAATATTATTTTGAAGAAGCGACATTTTCCGTCGCTTCTTCGTCGCTTCAGGCGCGAGAGTGTAGGGAATAGTTGTAGAAATTTTATTAATTGATTTTAAGCGGGTATATGTGTGTGATATAATAATGATTAGAAAATTAAGATATGTTATTTCGATTAAATAAATAGAGGAATGTTATATGAAAAAAATAAACAATATGACGATGGTGGTTAATACGGCACTGAATTTGCATGAAATGGAACGTCAGGTGGAGGCAGTAAAAAATTCCAAACTGCCGGAAGAAGAAAAAAATAGAGCATTAAAGGCACATAAGAGAATGGTAATAACTGTATTTGCAGTTGTAATCGGTGAGCTTTTATCAATTGGATTGTTTTGCGTCGTAGTTTCTAAACTAGTTGAAAGTGAAATGAGAATTATCATATGTCTGCTAGCGGTACTTATTGGAATTATAGGCTTGATAGTTTTTGCCATATATTTAAGACATATTTTCCACGATTGGACGAAAACTTATGAGAAGGTTGACAATGGGTTTGATGGTCTTGAGGAAGAAGTAGTAAATAGACTAAAACCAAGAGACGATGAAAAGGAAGTGATAAAATATTGGTACAGACAAAGTACGAAGTGGACGATACTCTTTTTAATAGAATTAGCAATTGTTATTGCGCTTATTGTGAAGTTTTCGATTCTTCGCACGCCAATCATTAGTGTTGTTTTTATTATTATAACAGCTTTTTGGTATATACAAGAAGATGAATGTCAGGCGGAAATTCATAGAATTAATTCCGGATACTATAAGAAGGGATTTGGGCATATTTGTAAAAGGTGTAATAGGGAAGTTCTTATTAATTTTAGCGAAGCAGACATGTATGATTCATTGCCTCGGGATAAGAGTGATACAAGAATTATGCATTGTTTGTATTGTGGTAATGAGGTTCCTTTGTATTGTTTTGATTCGCAAGTGAAAAGCTACAAAAAATACTTGGAAAAGTTAGAAAAGTTACGCAGATAAAAAGAAAGTGAGAAATATGCATGATTGATTACAGATATAATTTCCCGGAACATGAAAATAATATAGATATTTTTGGAGAGCAAAACAACTATAATGTTTTCATAGATGCAAGTGGTTTTACTTATCTTGGTACCTATGAAGAATTTGCAAAAGGATTTCCTTTTGATAATGAAATTGCTATGAAAATACCTATGGGTTATAAGGCGATTTTGGCTTATGAAAGATTGGATATTGTCTCAAGTGGGAATATAGTCTGGAGAAATCAAGATAAAAATGCGTGGGAACGTAGGACTTTGGATGGCTGGAAGATAAAGTATGTTGATAATTCTGTTGTTCCTGTAATTCGCAAATATTTGGAAAACGTATATTGCATTTTTGACCAGCAAGGAAAAACGGGGTATGGTGTATATTGTGGGTTTATTGACAGTTATGAACGGGCAATGTCAAAAGCTGTAGCGTTGTCAAAAGAATATAATGAGAAATTTCTTGTTTGCAAAGTTTTAGCATGGCAGCAATGGCACTGATATTACTTGCAGCAATGAGAATATGTGAGAAAATTCGGAATTTCCGAATTTTCTACTAAACCGTTCAATTACCATAGTTTATCGAAATGTTACATATGAGCGAATTAAGTCATCCCTATCACAAAGCAAAGTGTGATAGGGATTTTTTGATTTTATTACAAAAGAGTGTCAATTAATACTTATCCGCATAATTGAGAGAGTCTTGATGATGAGTCATCAAGGCTCTTTTTGTTGTGTTGAGAAGTATTTCTCAATGTATTGAGGTTGTTGAGATTTGATGAGATTTAATGAGGAGTGGAAAAAGGAGGAATTTGAGTTTGGGAAGCTGTTGAAGAAAAAGTAGAAATATTATTAAATGATTTTATTGGATATGTGTGTGTGATATAATAAAAAGCAGAAAATTTGAATTCTCATTTGAGGTAATTTTAGGGATTTAATAACTGTTATTTCTTGTTATAAAAATCTTGGCAACCCATTAAAAACACTAAAGTTTTCGTGGGTGTCCTATTCATCACATCTTGTATTGTGTTATATCTTTTACCCATGGTTATGACCTTTGATAAGGGAAAAAATAAGGGAAAGGAAAATAGCAGGAACCAGCAGTTCCTGTGGTAATAACTTATAACAAGTTATGAACTTGATGTAATAAAAAGTAAAGAATTATGATTGTACGAGGTAAAATGTATGATTGAAAAAGATGATTGGCGATTGCTCAATGATGTAGAACATCTGAAAAATAAAGCTATAAATCCGACGGATGGAGAAGATATTACCCAATATGCTAAACATTTAAAGAAGTGTATGTTTTGTTGGGAGAAAGTGCAGGACACTCCTCATCAATGGTGGTTTATACCAGAGGATTTAAGTTGTTGTATTTGTGAAGAATGCTATAATGATTTTAAAGAAATGTTTCATTGGAAAAAGTTAGATGGATATGATATTGACTGGATGCAAGGAGATTAATACAAAGAAACACACTAGTAGAGCGAGGAGAAATTGAAGGATGATGTGTGAATGCAGAGTACAAATAATAGAGATTTTAGATGATTCATTTTATCCGGGGATTTGTCGGGCAGTGCTTGAAGATTATTACAATCATAAACATTTTTTTGTTGATAAAGTTCCTGTTTTGGCAGGTGTTCATATGGATGATATATTGCAATTACCATATGATGGATATATAAGAGCAGAGGTTATTAATGATTTTGGGGATACCGTTGAAATAAATACGGAAAAACCTGATGATTTAGAATCGGAAGCGGGATGCTACAGATTTGTTGTTTCAAAAGAAAAGATAAAATAAGCTACACTATTATAAGCCCCCTTGTGATATGTGCATGGCTATAAAGTTACAAGGGTGGAAAGATGGCGTAACCTGCAACCATGCGTGGGCGATTGTAAAGCGGGGTTCATTCCCCGCCGCCATACTATAATGCGAAATTGAGGTTGGTGGAGGTTTTATATGATTGCAATAGATTTTGGACATTTTTGTTTTAATAATCCATCATCTGAACAAAATATTTTGATTGTGTTAGCACCTAAAAGTGAATATTCGTCATTAGACGAATTTGTAACCCAGGCATTGATATATTTAGAGTCAGATGGAGAATTTTATGATAAATGGACTGAAATGTATAGGGATCGTACATATTCAGCAGTTACAGATGAAGAAAAAAGATGGATGAAAACAAGATTAGACGAAATGAATCAGCAGATAAATATATTATATGAGTCGATTATTAATGTGGTACACATTATCCCTCCCAAATGGAATGATATGACTTTAGGAATAGAGACTGAAGCAGAATATATTTTCTATCTATGGGGAACATCGGCATAATCATAAAATGGAACGGAAAAATATGCTTATTTGAGTTGATTATTCCCTGCAAGGGCGAAATACCCGGAGTACAAATCGAAGATTTGTGCGAAGGGTGTATTTCGCTCTGCGAGGCACAAGTTAGAAATAATTATTTAATAGTATATTAGACGAAGAAGGGATGTGAATTATGGGAAAGCTTAATGTTGATGGTACAGAGATACAGGT
>CAZMND010000135.1:0-4710 GCA_964567585.1 uncultured Lachnospiraceae bacterium | reverse complement strand
AGTAATTTCTTTTTCGACGGGAAGAAAAATAATTGTAAAAGAAAGTAGACAAGAACTCAAAAATTTAGTAAAATCGTATAGAAAGGATAATTTTGCATAATTGTGCAAAAAAGGTGATTTTTTGTGGATTTAGCGTCGATTCTCGGAATTGTAGTAAGTATGGTTTTGGTAATTGTTTCGATGATGTTGGGACAGGAGGACCCTATCGGAGCAGTTATGGGCTTCTTTGATGCGCCGTCGGTGTTGATTACTTTCGGCGGTTCTTTTTGTGCCGTTTTAACAATGAATACATTGTCTGAGTTTGTTGATGGTTTTAAAAGTATTAAATTAATTTTTAAAATGTACGCTGAAAATACAGGTGAGATGATTAAGCGAATCATCGATTTATCCAATGTTGCCAGAAAAGAAGGTTTGTTATCTTTGGAAGAAGCAGCAGCGGATTTGGATGATGATTTTTTGAAAAAAGGTATTTTATTGATTGTTGATGGTACAGATCCGGAATTGGTTCGTGCTATTATGGAAACAGAGTTAACCAGTTTGGAAGAAAGACATAAATCCAAAGTAGACTTTTGGGAAAGCTTAGCTTCCATGGGCCCTGCATGGGGTATGATTGGTACTCTGATTGGTTTGATTAATATGTTGGCTAACATGGATGACCCCGGTGCACTCGGACCGGCTATGGCGGTAGCGCTTATTACGACATTCTATGGCTCCATGCTTGCAAACTGGCTTTGTATTCCGGTTGCCAGCAAAATGAAAGCTAACAATGCAAAAGAAGTTATGGTTAAGCAGATTATGATTGAAGGGCTTTTGTCCATTCAAGCAGGTGAAAACCCAAGAGTTATTGAAGAAAAACTGAAATCCTTCGTAGCACCGAAAGATAGAGAATTTGCCAACGAAGGCGGTGATTCGAATGGCTAGAAAAAAGAAGGAAGAGGCACCGGCACCCGGAGCGCCGGCGTGGATGGCAACATTTGGTGACTTGATGAATTTGTTGTTATGTTTCTTTGTATTGCTGTTTTCTATGTCATCAGTAGATGCGGCAAAGTTTGAAGCATTGGCATCCAGTCTTTCACAGACGTTCAGCATTTTTACGGCAGGATCTACAGCCATTGGTGATGGTGTACTCATTAGTAATGGTGTCAGCCAACTAAATGAACTCAGTGAGTATTTTAATACCACGGGTCAGACGGCGGACAGTGATGAGAACACGGACCAGATGGATAAGGAAAATACAGATGCGGATAAACAGTGGAGCGATATATCAAGTGCTACGGAATTTTTAGAAAATGCAGGGCTTAAGGAATCGGAAGAACTTGCAGAGAAAATAGAAGAAGCAATTAAAGAGAATAATATGGCTGATGTGGTAGACATTCAGTTCACGGCGCAGTACGTGGAACTAACTTTGAAGGGAGCACTTCTTTTTGAATCAGGTAGTGCAAATTTGAAAGAGGATGTTTTACCGACGATAGATAAGGTTGGACTTATTTTACAGAAATATTCGACAGGTACGGTGGAAATAGAAGGACATACAGACAATGTTCCAATTTCGGGCAGTAGATATGCAAGTAACAGTGAGCTTAGCAGTGCGAGAGCATTGTCAGTGTTTAATTACCTGCTTGATACTACCAATTTAAATCCTGCGTATTTAAAACATGCAGGAAGAGGGGAATATGTACCGATAGCGGATAACTCCACACCGGAAGGTAGAGCGAAAAATAGACGAGTGGAAATCAGAATATATAATTCATTGAATTCCAACTAGTGTATGGAGGCATTTATTTTATGAAAAGAAATCTTTTGTCAGTATTGATATTGGCACTTTTGGTTGTAAATATAGTGTTGACGGCAGTGCTTATGTTCAGCGTAGTAGGAACCAACAATAAAGTGGCAGCATTGGTAACGGATATTGGAACTATCTTGCAATTGGATATGGGAACTGCTAATGGTGAAGGTAAAGAAGAACTTCATGTAGAAGATATTGAAATGTATAATATTGCAGATTCGATGACCATTCACTTAAAAACTGCAGAAGACGGAAAAGACCATTATTGTATCGTGTCGGTAGCGCTTTCTGTTAATACAAAACATGAAGACTATAAAAAGCACGGCGCAACAATCGGCAATTATGAAAGTTTGATTAAAGGTGAAGTTGACCAGGTTATCGGCGCTTACACCAAGGAAGAAGCAGAAGCAAACAAAGAAGCGATTGCAGATGAAATTTTAACAAGAATACAGGATTTATATGATTCAACCTTCATTGTAGATGTTGTATTTACCGGTTGGAACCTTTCATAAAAATTATTAAATTGAAAAAGGGAGGTGACGGGCGTGGGCGAGGTATTGTCGCAAAGCGAAATAGATAATCTGCTTGCAGCGTTTAGTACCGGTGAATTAGATGTTGAACAAATGCAGGAAAAGGACGAAAAGCACGTAAAAGATTACGACTTTAAGCGCCCGGCAAAATTCTCCAAAGAGCATTTGAGAACGTTAGAGATTATATATGAACATTACGGAAGATTAGTTTCTACCAATTTACCGGTTTATTTGAGAAAAAATGTTCAAATAGGTGTTGCAAGCTCTGAAACGGTTACTTTTTCAGAATTTACAAACGCACTTAGTACACCAAGTATTTTGGGTATTGTAAGTTTCGCACCATTGGCAGGAAATATTATCATTGAATTGTCCACAAATCTTGGTTTTGCAATGATAGACAGAATGCTCGGTGGTTTTGGCGAACCATTAGATAAAGCCAGAGATTTTTCGGAAATAGAACGTTCTATTATTGAAAAAATGATGGTAATATGTATGCAGTTGATGCGTGAACCGTGGAAAAACGTTGTGGCTATTAATCCGATGATGGAAAGAATTGAAACAAATCCGCAATTCGCCCAGATTATTTCGCCAAGTGATATGATAGCGATTGTTACGCTTAATATTAAAATCGGTGAAGTTGATGGACTTATGAATGTTTGTCTTCCATATTTGACGTTGGAACATATTATGGATAAGTTGAACACCAAGTATTGGTTCTCAACGATGCAGGAGACAAATGAAAATTACGATGAATATATCGAAATATTGCTTAACAGAGCTGAAGTTCCGCTTAAGACGGTATTGGGCCGAAGCGTTATTTCAGTAAACGATTTTATCGGATTGCAAAGAGGCGATATTATTAAATTGGATACAAAAACCGACAGCGAGTTAAGCGTCTATGTCGGAAATATTAAAAAATTTACTGCCCTTCCGGGCTCGAGCCAAGATAAGTATGCGGTTAGAGTCACTTCGGTAGTAAGAGAGGGGGACGAGTAGAAATGGATTCTGGTGGAATGTTATCACAAGACGAAATCAATGCCCTACTAAGTGGCATGATGGACGCAGGAGAACCCGCTTCTGAAGAAAGTCCGGTTGCTGAAACTGATGTAGTTGATGAAAATCTTTTGACCGATGTGGAAAAAGATGCGATTGGCGAAGTTGCCAACATCAGTATGGGATCCTCCGCAACAACATTATTTTCATTAGTAAACAGAAAAGTAAATATTACTACTCCGGTAGTAACCTTGGCCAAGTGGAAAAATGTCATTTCAGATTATTCAAGACCATGTGTATTTATTCAGATTCATTACACAAAAGGGCTGGATGGCAATAACATTTTAATTTTAAAGGAAAAGGACGTAAAAATCATTACCGATTTGATGATGGGTGGTGATGGTACCAATATTGAAGGTGAAATTGGGGAGTTACACTTAAGTTCGATTTCCGAGGCGATGAATAAGATTATGGGGTCATAGGCAACATCCCTTTCATCTATGCTTGGAACGATGATTGACATCAGTCCTCCGGAATCGAGCCTGATTAACATTACTGATTTTCAGACTCCGGAGGAAATATCACCATTTTTGGCAGGTACATTTGTAAAAATTGCATTTAGTATGCAAATTGAAGATTTGGTAGACAGTACTATTATGCAGTTGTATCCGGTAGAGTTTGCGAAAACTCTGTATTCCACATTTATGGGATTGTCAGATAGTAGTTCAGCAGCACCGGAACCTGAACCAGAACCGGCTCCGGCACCAATGCCTGAACCACAGCCTGTACCGGCAATGGATTATGGAACAATGCCACAGATGGATATGTCCCAGATGGGAATGCCACAAATGGGAATGCCGCAAATGGGAATGCCGCAAATGGGAATGCCACAGATGGATATGTCTCAAATGGGAATGCCGATGATGGGAATGCCACAGATGGGAATGCCGCAGATGGGAATGCCAATGATGGGTATGCCACAGCAGAATATCAATATTCAGCCGGCGCAGTTCCAGAGTTTTTCACCGGATTACAGTTCAATTCCGGGAGCAGAAAATATTGGTCTTATTAAGGATGTACCGTTAGAGGTAACAGTAGAATTGGGAAGAACGCAGAAGAGAATTTCTGATATTCTTGATTTTGCACCAGGTACAATCATTGAGTTAGACAAGATTGCCGGTGAACCGGTAGACGTTTTGGTAAACGGGAAATTGGTTGCAAAAGGCGAAGTAGTAGTTATTGAAGAGAGTTTTGGTGTCCGCGTGACAGACATTATTAAAGATTAAGGAGTTATAGGTATGGCAAAGAATATTTTAATTTGTGATGATGCAGCTTTCATGAGAATGATGATTAAGGACATTCTGATCAAAAATGGTTATGGTGTTGCTGGGGAAGCAGAAA
>CAZMND010000134.1:0-4716 GCA_964567585.1 uncultured Lachnospiraceae bacterium | reverse complement strand
ATTTTTCAGTATATTAAGTCCAACTCCCGAGCTCTTTTCCGGATGAAACTGGCACGCAAACACATTACCCTTTTCTACAGCCGCATGAACCGTAACACCATACTCAGTAGTTGCCGCAACAATATCCTCCTCAGCTTTTAAATAATAGGAATGTACAAAATATACATATTCCCCATTGTTTATTCCTTCAAAAAGAACGCTTTTCTTAGGAAATTCCAGTGAATTCCATCCAATTTGCGGAACCTTTAATTCACTTTGCGGAAATTTTACAATTTTCCCCTTTAAAATACCAAGCCCCTTTACGCCCGGACTCTCTTCACTTTCGTCAAACATAAGCTGAAGTCCAAGACAAATACCCAAAAAAGGCTTTTTCATTTCAATCAGTTCATAAATCACATCAACCAGACCGTAGGTATGCAATTTCTCCATTGCATCCCCAAATGCGCCAACGCCCGGCAAAATAACCTTATCAGCCGAAAGTAAAGTTTCTTTATCCTTGGTAATTACCACTTCCTGATTTAATGCTTGTAATGCTTTTTCCACGCTTTTGACGTTTCCGGCATCATAATCAATTATTGCTATCATTTTATTGCCCTTCCAAAAAATCTTCTTCCTCCGGCAATACATCTTCCATCGGTTTTTCGCTATTATCCTCTTCTACACTTCCCCATGTTTTACCTTCAATCAGATAATACAATCTGACTGTGTATTCCGCATCACTTTCGCACGCATTAATTTCTTTTGCCAGTTCCTCACTGACACCATATCTGCCATTTAAAATAAGCAGAATTTCATCATAGATTGCATCATATTCATCTGCAATGGATAACGCCTTCGCATATGTATAATTTTTTTCATACAAAGCAACCGCTTCCATCAAGAAATTAAGTGCTTCAAGCTGTCTATCCAATTTCACATAATTATTGTATGAATCTAATTTTCTCTGCAATTTTAAAATACAGTTAACCTTGTTAAGCAAAATCTGATCACTGTCATTCAATTCTTTACCCTGAAGTAATTCATATGCTTCATAGTAATCTTTATTGTAAAATGTTTTTCTGGCATTTGCCTTTTCAATCGCTGCCGGAACAAATATATAAAGCACCAAAACAATTGCCATTAAACTTATTGCAAACCCAAAGGCTACCATCGCTCTCTTTGTAGAAATTGACGGCTGTGCTTTAAGGAATATTCTGTCCGCTTCAGCCTTTTCTTCTTTTGCTTTTTTCTTGGCAGCTTTCTTCTCTGCTTTTTCTTTCAGCTTAGCCTGCTTTGCCGCTTCCTTCGGATCGATTACCTCTTCTCCCTCTTCAGACTCTGCATTTTCCGCTTTATTTTTGCTTGGCTTAGACTTATCTTTCTTTTTCTTTGACTTCTTACCTTTTTTCTTATCCTCACTCATCATTTCGGCGAGAATCGCATCATTTTCATCTACATCTACAAGGTTCGCCAAATCGTCTCCATCAACAATTCTAACCTTCTTGCCATCGTCAAGTTCTTCTTCCTCTTCAAAGAAAACAGCGGTCAGCTTCTTCCAAAGAGATTCACCCTCTTTTTTCTCTTTCGATTGCTTTTCAGCCTTCGGCTGTTTTTCCTTCTTAACCTTTGGCGCTTTCTCTTTTTTGGGCTTCTTTTCCTTTTTAGCCTCTGTATCCTGAGCATCCGCTTCTGAATCTGCCTGCAACAGTTCATTCAACAAATCATTGCCGCCCAATTCTTCTTCCATACCAAGCATATTTCTTAAATTGGAATCATCAACCGCCTCATTGTTGTCCGCTTTCTGTAACAAATCATTAATTTCAGACAAATCATCATTTCCACCCAGCATTCCACCGAGCAAATCTGCCATTTCTTCGCTGGCCTTGTGGTCAGGATCAAAATCATCTGCAAAGCTTAATCCGCCAAACAGAGCATTCAAATCCATTTCATTACTGTCATCCACAACAGTTTCTGTCTGCTTTTCACTTTCTGCCGCCGTATTAAGTAATTCGTCAATCTGCTCCGCAGACATATTTTCTATACCCATTTCCTTCAAAAGGTTTTCTTCTGGAGGAACATCGAAATCATCATTTCTTTCCGGAATTAATATATCCGCATCTTCTTCATCAATTGTCTGTGGCTCTGACAATAATTCTTCTAATACATCATCATTTTTCGCACTGAAATCCTCGATAATCTTATCCGAATCAACAACCTCAGATGTGCTCTGCGGTAAGTCATCCTGTAAACTGCTTAACAAAGCTTCAATGTCACTTTGAGACATATAATCACTGTCTGTAGACGTATATTTTTCTTTTGGTTCTTCTGCAATTACCGGTACAGTTTCCGTAATGACTTCTGTCTCCTGTGTAACTTCTTCGGCTATGTCCGCAAAATCACTGATTTCGGCATTGCTTCCGCCAAGCAAATCATCCAAAGACAATCCCTCTGCCACATCCTCTGTATCTGTTACTTCATTCTCCGTTTCAACTTCAGTGGCCTCATTTTCATCTTTATGTATAATTTCTGCTTCTTTAAACTCCGCAAGTTCTTCACTATACATCTCAATAAGACTGGCGAGTAATTCATCGTCAGTCATATCCTGGCTATATTTATGTTCATCTGTTTCAACCGGTTTTTCCTCTTTTGTTACAGATTGAAGCAATTTATCCAGATACTCTTCATTTGATCCCATAAGTCATACCCTTCCAAAAGATAAGTTATCTTTAAAATTTTACCATATTTCTTATTCAAGGACAAATCCTTTATATTATATTCATCGGATTTTCTGCAATAGATTTCGCCCTATCTCCAATGCCTTCTGACAATTGGTACAATTTATCATGTATTCTGAACATATATGACTTATTGTTGTAGGTCACAATCTTCTCATTTGGCCATCTGATTACCGTAGGATAAGCAAGTCCGACACCCAACTCTAAAATACAAAGTTTACGGTTTACCGTACCCTGAAGCCACTTTGTGTAACGGCTCCATTTATCCAAATAACCTTTTTCATCATAATAATTATAAGAAACAATGTTAGGCTGCATCATTTTTTTGCAAACAGGACATACCATTACACTTAGTTTGGTAATATCTCCATCTACAATCGCCTTCTGATTTCGCAAAATACTTTCTTCATCCACCAACTCTATTTCACCTTTACAGGTTTCACATACGAATTGTTTTATGCTTCCACATGGTGCCACAATTCTTTCGCTGTCTATATTGGATTTGCATATCACATCGTCTGCATTTGTGGTTAAAACATAATAATTTTTCCCATCAATCAACTGATACAATCTGTTATAAAAATCTAAATATTTCTTTTCATTATCTTTAATGAAAACCTGTTGTAAATATGGAAAATACTCTGTTTCTAAATCTTTCTTAAAAAAATCTTTATATTTTTCATCCTGCTCCATCATTCTGGTAGGAACTGCAAGTTGTTCTCCGATTCCCACAAGAACCAAATCTGCATCTGAAATTTTGTTTTTTATTTCATCCAAAACACTATTACTCATATCTGCCTCTATCTAACAAATAATTAAAAGCCGGGGAATCCCCGGCTTTTAATTATTTATTCAATACTAAACTGTCTAAGATTCTTACAAGATTTCCGATTTCAGGTTTTGACAACTGTGCATCTGCACCAAGTGCCTGTCCCTTTCTAGCCATATCTTCATTTACTAATGATGAGAAGATAATAACAGGAATATCTCTTGTTTCTTCATCTTCTTTAACCAATTTTGTAAGTCTATGACCATCCATCAATGGCATTTCGATATCTGTGATAATACATTGAACTTTCTGTTTCAATGTACCTTGTGCCTTACACTTGCAAATAACATCATATGCTTCCTGACCATTTTCAGTATGTATTAAGTTCTCATATCCGGCCTGTCTTAATGACTCAACAATCAACTTATTAAGTAAAGCTGAATCTTCTGCAATCAAAATAGGCACATCGTATCTGTCTCTGTAACCAAGTTCTTCGATTTCTGTAATCTTCAAACCTGTTTCAGGATTGATATCTGTGATAATCTTTTCAAAGTCAAGAATGATAATCAACTTGCCATTTACTTTTATAATACCGGTTGAAACTCCGTCTGCTTTATTAGTAACTGTTGCGTCCGGTCTGATAATATCTGTCCATGAAACACGATGAATACCTACTACACTATCTACATGGAATGCAATATCCAACTTGTTAAAGTTCGTTACAATAAACAATCCACCTTCTGATGCTGTACCCATCTGTAAGCAATTTTTCAAATCAATTGCTGTAATCATTGTATCACGAGGCATAAAAATACCTTCAATACTCGGATGTGCATTCGGAACCGGTGTAACCTCCTGATATGTAATGATTTCTCTAATCTTGGCTACATTAATACCATACGCATTGCCACCCAATGTAAATTCAAGTACTTCAAGTTCGTTAGTACCGTTTTCTAATAAAATTCTAGAGTCCATTTAACCACCTCACTGCATTATAAAATACCTTCACGTACTTATTAAGATGATTATAACATAAGAATATAAAAATGGATATAGAAAAAATTCTTTTTTGCAAAAATATTTTTGTAAAAAAATACTCCTTATTTCTAAGGAGTAATTGAAGTCTATTTAAAGGTGTTGTACCTTCAAAACCGAACACTGAAATCTCTAAACAAACATCTTCCCTGACCTTCTAGGATAAGCCCTCGACCTATTAGTAACCATCAGCTGAAT
>CAZMND010000133.1:0-4748 GCA_964567585.1 uncultured Lachnospiraceae bacterium | reverse complement strand
GGGAAATTATTTGATGGGCGGAACTATTAGAGATGTTATTACTTTTGGAAATGCGTATGCAAATGACAGGGCGATGACGGTGGAGAAAGCGTTGGAACTTGCCTGTGCGGATTTTGTGTGGGAACTTCCTAAGGGGCTTGATACGATTCTTGGTGAAAAGGGTTCAGGTCTTTCGGAAGGACAGATGCAGCGAATTGCCATTGCAAGGGCGTTGTATGCGGATTCGCCGATTTTAATTTTGGATGAAGCAACCAGTGCGCTGGATGAAGTTACAGAGCGCAACTTCTTAGAAAAGATGAAGCAATTGACCAACAAAACGGTATTGATTGTTACGCATAGAATGGCAGCCCTTGATATTTGTAATAGGCGCATTACATTTGCGGCATCTGAAGATGGCAGTACGGAGATAAGAAATGAATAAAAACTTATATGATATGTTGTATCTGGTGACTTGTGGCATTCACAAGGTGACACCCGATAAAGAAAAAATCAAAGATTTGGATTTAAATGAATTATATAAAGTGAGCCGCAGGCATTTGCTCGAGGCTCTCGTGGGTATGACTTTAAAAAGTGCCGGTGTGGAATTGCCTAAAGTGTGGTTGGATGCAATTTCAAAGGCTGTTCGAAAAACAATTCTTTTTGATGCCGAAAGAGCAAAAATATTTGCATTTATGGAAAGTAAGGGCATTTGGTATATGCCGTTGAAAGGTGTTATTTTTAAGGATTATTACCCGGCTGTGGGAATGCGTCAGATGTCGGACAATGATATTTTATTTGATGCCGCCTATGCAAATGAACTGCGTGATTATATGGTCTCTGAGGGGTATGAGTCAGAAGAGTTTGGGGAAGGCAATCACGATGTTTATAAAAAGGCGCCTATATACAATTTTGAGATGCATAGGGCTTTGTATCATGAGATGGTTAATGAAGAGTGGGTTGTATATTATGAACATGTAAAAAAACGTCTGATTCTGAATGAAGGTAGTAAATTCGGGTATCATTTTTCGGATGAGGATTTTTATATTTATATTCTTACGCATGAATATAAGCATTATGAAATCAATGGAACGGGTCTTCGTTCGCTTCTGGATGTCTATGTGTATTTGAGAGAGAAAGAGGCAATACTGGATTTTTCATATATCGAAAAAGAATGTGAAAAACTTGGAATTGCGGAATTTGAAAAACAGGGACGGGCACTTTGCAAAAAGGCTTTTTCAGAGGATTTGCCGATGGAGGATTTATCTAAGGACGAGCAAAAAATGTTGGAGTATTATTTGACTTCTGGTGTATATGGCTTTACGGAGCGGAGGATGGAAAATCGTCTTAGTAAGTTTAAAAAGAAAACAGGTAGTACATCGAAATTAAAATATGTATGGAGTAGGGTTTTTCCACCAATAGATACATACAGACTGTATTTTCCGTTTTTTTATAAACACAAATGGCTATTGCCTGTCGGGTGGTTTTACAGACTGTTAAGAGGTATTTTTGTGAAGCAGCGAAGAACCCAGTTTGTGAAAGAAATGGGAATTGTGAAAAAGACGGATATGAAAGAAAAATAAATGAAAATAAGGAATGCTGTTACCGTGATGGAATGGCATTCCCATTTTTTTTGAAAAAATTTGAATACAAAACGAAAACAAAATCGTTTTATTATATGAAAGCAGAATGGAGGTGGAAAAAATAGGTTCACAAGACAATTTTATAAGGCTTATAAATCAGTATCAGAATCTGATTTTTTCCATTTGCTTAAAGCTTACCGGTGATTATTTTGCTGCAGAAGATTTGACCCAGAAAACGCTTGATTATTGAAAATAGTGTGCCGGCTCCTTTTATACTATTAATGTTATTACGTAATTGGTTCTACCCATATAATTACCAAAGGGTCCTGTGGGCAGAAGAATTTTAATTCTTTCCGAGGTCATTCTACCCATATAAAAGAAATTATGCCATATGGTCAGATAAAAAACGTCGAAATTATTCACAATTAGGAAAAATTAAGAAAAAATATCTAGCCATAAGACCTTATTTAATTATTATGGGTAGAAAGCACAGCGAAATTATCTTCCCATAAAACGTAAACGACAGACAATGGTAAGAAAAAGGGGCTAACGCTTCAAAATTTTTTATTCTTTAAAGCGACAGTACCTTGCTTTTTTACCGTGGGTATGTTATTTTTAATATATAAAGTTAGTCATAACTAACTACGATAAGGAAATATACACATTAGCCGTATAACTAAATATATTAATTATATAAAAGAAAGGAGACTTTATATGCTGACAATAATCATTACAACAATTGTTATTTGCATTTTGTTTACGATAGTCGAAATGGTGTCTGCGAAAAAGAATCCTCTTTCGGGATTACATAATTTGCCTGTAGACATTCAAAAAAGAGTACATTCCCTGCCGGAATATGAGGGGAAGGCTTTAAAAATTTTATCTACGAGAGAACGGATTGTTAAGAAGGTTCCGGCCCTTGTGCTGGTGTTGTTTGTGTTTGCGGCCCTCGTGCATTTTGCAGGTGCGGATAGTTTTCTTAGCGGATTCGGATATACGTTTGGAATGTGGGTGGTAGTGAAGCTATATGTGGCACTGGTGCTGATGTGCGGTTGGTACGCGCATTCGCCGAGTGTGTGGATAAAAGGGACGGAAGATATGACAAACGCATATCAGAATTATGGTTTTTACTTAAAGAGCATTCCGAGAAGTCTTTTGGCGGGATTTATTGTGGCTGTGATTATTGGAGTTATGATGATGTGCGTATAAGAAAAGGAACTGTTACCTTTGATACAAAGTAGCAGTTCCTTGATTTTTTTATTTTTCGGTTGTGCCGAGAATGTGTGTTTTCAGTGCAACGAAGGTCTCTACGCTCATATCGTGCTCCATTCGGCAGGCATCTTCCTGGGCAATATCTTTGTCCACACCAAGGCTTATGAGCCAATCGGTCAGAATTGTGTGCTTTTCCAGAACATCTTCTGCTTGTTTTTTGCCACTTTCTGTAAGCAGAATATGACCGTTTCCATCAATTGTAATAAAATCTTTTTCGCGTAGATTTTTCATAGCCACACTAACGCTTGGCTTGGAAAAATTCATTTCATTTGCTATATCAATGGAACGCACCTGGCCTAACTTTTTCTGTAATGACAGGATGGTTTCCAAGTAGTCTTCAATGGATTCGTTGGAACGATGTTTTAAGTGATTCATAGTAATCTCTCCTTCATTTGCCTATCATAACATTTTTGCGAAAAAAAAACAATTATAATAAAAATAGTTGACAAAGTTCTCTTCTTATATTAAACTTCATATGTCAGTTAGGAAGACCTAACTGGAAAAATTTGGTTAAATAATACATTTTTGTCCAGTGAGATACATAGGATATACGGAGGTATCTATGAATTTAGCAGAAGCTAATATTGGTGAAGAGTATATTATAAAAGATATTGTGACCGATGATGAGGAGCTGGAATCTTTCCTTTTTTCACTGGGATGTTACAGTGGAGAGCCGATTACGGTGGTTGCCCGTAAAAGAGGTGGCTGTGTGGTTTCTATCAAGGATGCCAGATACAACATTGATAACGATTTAGCGTCAGCTATTTTGGTATAAATTGTAAATAAAGTAGTGATTTTAGCGGTCACTATTTTTTATGAGAAAGAGTTAGTCAATGCTAACAAAAAACAAGTAAACGATTAGAATAAAAGAAGTGAGGAGAAAATCATGAGAATCGCATTAGCGGGAAATCCAAACAGTGGTAAAACTACGATGTACAATGCCCTGACCGGTAAAAGTGAAAAGGTTGGTAACTGGGCAGGCGTTACCGTAGAAAAGAAACAGAGTCCTATTAAAAAGAGTCTTTATGACGGAGCGGAAGAATTAATCGCGGTAGACTTGCCGGGTGCATATTCTATGTCACCGTTCACATCAGAAGAAAGTATTACAAGTGCTTATGTAAAGAACGAAAATCCGGATGCTATTATCAACATCGTGGATGCTACAAACTTAAGCCGTAGCTTATTCTTCACAACACAGCTTCTGGAACTTGGTATTCCGGTTGTAGTGGCACTCAACAAGAGTGACATCAATGAAAAGAAAGAAACAGAAATCGATGTAGAACTTTTAGCAGAAAAACTGGGCTGTCCGGTAGTTGAAACAGTTTCTATTCAGGCAAATGATAACGGCTTAAAGGAAGTTGTGGAAAAAGCTGTTTCTGTTGTAGGAAAAGGACAGAAAGCTACATATGTACAGGACGATATTGATTTACAGGATAAAGCGGCTGTTGAAGCAGCAGACAGAAAACGTTTTGAATTCGTAAACGGTGTTGTGAATGCAGTTGAAACACGTAAAGTTCTTACAAAGAATGAAAACAAGCAGGATAAATTCGATAAAATCATCACAAGCCCATGGCTTGGTATTCCGATTTTTGCATTGGTTATGTTCCTTGTGTTCTACATTTCACAGACTACACTTGGTACATGGATCGCAGACTGGTTGGTTGGCTGGATTGAAACCTTCCAGGAATGGGTGGCAGGCAAGGTAGAAGGCGCAAGCCCGATTCTTCAGGCACTTTTAGTAGATGGTATTATCGGTGGTGTTGGTGCCGTAGTTGGTTTCCTTCCACTCGTTATGGTAATGTATTTCCTCATTGCATTATTAGAGGATTGCGGTTATATGGCCCGCGCAACAGTTGTACTTGATCCGATTTTCAAAAGAGTAGGTCTTTCCGGTAAATCCGTAATTCCTATGGTTAT
>CAZMND010000132.1:0-4768 GCA_964567585.1 uncultured Lachnospiraceae bacterium | reverse complement strand
ATTCTTTCATCTGTTCGATGAAGTAGTGTTTTACTTTTGTGATTTCGTGGATTTCTTCAACAGTAGCGCCTTTTCTCAATGCTTCATACATAATGAAGTGACGTTCGCTGGAAGCAGTTCCTAAAAGTTTTAACAACTGTTTTTTCTCAAGAGAGTTGAAGTTCTTTGCATACCCAAGACCATAACGGCCTGTTTCCAAGCTTCGGATAGCCTTCTGGAAAGCTTCTTTGTAAGTTTTACCGATACTCATAACTTCACCAACGGCACGCATCTGAGTACCTAATTTGTCTTCAACACCTTTGAATTTTTCAAATGCCCAACGAGCGAATTTGATTACGATGTAATCTCCGTCCGGAACGTATTTATCAAGTGTTCCGTATTTGCCGCAAGGAATATCTTTTAATGTAAGTCCGGCAGCGAGCATTGCTGAAACTAAAGCGATAGGGAAACCTGTTGCTTTAGAAGCAAGAGCTGATGAACGTGAAGTACGAGGATTGATTTCGATTACAATAATACGGTCTGAAACAGGGTCGTGAGCAAACTGAACGTTTGTACCGCCGATAACCTGTACAGATTCAACAATCTTGAATGCCTGTTCTTTCAAACGGTCCTGAACTTCCTGAGAAATTGTAAGCATTGGTGCAGAGCAGAAGGAGTCACCTGTGTGTACACCAAGTGGATCAATGTTTTCAATGAAACAAACAGTAATCATATTGCCATCTGCATCACGAACAACTTCTACTTCCAATTCTTCCCAACCAAGGATAGATTCTTCAACAAGTACCTGTCCAACCAAGCTTGCCTGAAGTCCGCGGGCACATACTGTACTGAGTTCTTCCTTATTATATACAAGGCCACCGCCTACACCGCCCATTGTATAAGCAGGACGAAGTACTACCGGGTAACCTAATTTATCTGCAATTGCAAGTGCTTCATCTACTGTGTAAGCAACTTCACTGCGCGCCATTTCAATACCGAGTTCATCCATGGCTTTTTTAAATTCGATACGGTCTTCACCACGTTCAATGGCATCTACCTGAACACCGATAACCTGAACGTTGTATTTGTCAAGAATTCCAGCATTATTTAATTCTGCACAAAGGTTAAGAGCTGACTGACCGCCCAAGTTAGGGAGCAATGCGTCAGGACGTTCCTTGGCAATAATTTGTTCTAATCTTTCTACATTCAATGGTTCAATGTAAGTAACATCTGCTGTTTCAGGGTCTGTCATAATCGTAGCAGGGTTTGAGTTCACCAGCACAATTTCGTAACCCAATTTACGCAACGCTTTACATGCCTGAGTACCTGAATAGTCAAATTCACAAGCTTGTCCGATGATGATTGGACCGGAACCAATGATAAGTATTTTATTAATATCTGTTCTTTTTGGCATAAATCGTATCCTCCTTTTGTTCCACATTATATTATATAGAAAAATTGAAAAATCACAAGGAAAATTTGCATAAAATTGTCACTTTCTATGGATATTATTTTGTGAGTTTGATAAAATGTTAAAAATTATGATGAAAAAGAGGTATGTAATATGAGAATCGGAATGGGTTATGATGTTCATAAATTGGTTGAAGGCAGAGAGATGATAATCGGCGGAGTGAAAATTCCATATGAAAAAGGACTTTTAGGTCATTCTGATGCGGATGTTTTATTACATGCCATTTCAGATGCACTTCTTGGAGCGGCTTCCCTTGGTGATATCGGCAAGCATTTTCCTGATACGGACCCACAGTACAAAGGAATTTCCAGTCTTTTGTTACTGAAAAAGGTGGGAGAACTTCTTGAGGATAAGTATTTCCTGATTGAAAATATTGATGCTACCATTATTGCCCAGGCTCCTAAAATGCGCCCTCATATTGACACAATGCGCCAAAATATTGCAGAGGCATTGGGAATTGATATTGACCAGGTAAATGTGAAGGCAACTACAGAAGAAGGGCTCGGATTTACCGGTAGCGGCGAAGGAATTTCTGCCCAGGCAATCTGTTTATTAAACAGCCCCATTGATTTTTGCACAATGGAAGTGGGCAATGAAAATGTGGCAAAGAATCCGTGTGAAGGCTGCAGTGGTTGCAAGAAAGCGTAAAGGCATTTGGTTGACATAAC
Source organism: uncultured Lachnospiraceae bacterium (assembly GCA_964567585.1). Taxonomy (GTDB): domain Bacteria; phylum Bacillota; class Clostridia; order Lachnospirales; family Lachnospiraceae; genus CALZKI01. The sequence goes on along the minus strand of CAZMND010000132.1, from coordinate 2,650 downwards.
ATAAAGGACGCGGGAGAAGAGAAATGTTCAGAGAACTGGCGAGGAAAAAGAAACAGATTTCCACGGAAGAATGCATCCAGGTGCTGAAAAATGAGACACGTGGAGTTTTGTCTGTACTTGGTGATGACGATTATCCATATGGTATGCCGATGAACCATTTTTATAATGAAGAAGACAGTAAAATCTATTTTCATTGTGGGAAGCTGGGGCACAGAACAGATGCATTAAAACGACACAATAAAGTATCCTTTTGTGTCTATGATAAAGGATATAAAAATGAAGGCGAATGGGCTTTGAATGTAAAAAGCGTGGTAGTTTTCGGACGTATGAAACTTGTGGAAGATATTGATAGAGTGGTTGACATAAGTAAAAAACTATGCCATAAGTTTACGCAGGATGAAGAGTATATAAAGGAAGAAATTGAAAACTATGCGCATCAGACACTTTTGCTGGAACTGACGCCGGAGCATATTTGCGGGAAATTGGTGAAAGAGGCGTAAGAGTAAGAATTTACGGATTATTCACTTGACAAATCAAGGCCAATCCCATATTCTAACCTTAGATTAAAAATAGAAAAAGCGATGAACGAAAAGAGTACATCATTATGAGCATCACAGAGAGAAGACGCCAGCGGCTGAAAGCGTTTTTGTTAGGATGATGATGGAAGTGCATTCGTGAGCTGGTCTGTGGAACACATTTTGCTGATGGGCAAAATAAGTATACAGATTCGTAGGCGTTCGTTACACGCATAGAGTGGAAAACATTAGTTTTTTAAAAGAGTGGAACCGCGGAGTATATTCGTCTCTTACAGATGTATGTCTGTAGGAGATTTTTTTATTCGAACAGCGATTTTAATGGTAGTTCTACCCATAAAATGATTTAAGGAATGCGTGGGTAGATAAATAAAGGATGATTTAGAATGAAATCTACCCATAAGATAGAAATACAATCGTATGGTTAGAGAAAAAAGGTTGATTTTTTCAAAATTTATGCGAATTTGTCTAACCATAAGTCGGATTAAGAAGTTGATGGGTAGAAAGGAACAATTTGACATAAAATCATAGTATAAAAGAAAGCACTCAGGAACAGGTTAGAGGTGATATAATGGGATTTATCCAAAATATTAAGGACGAAATTGCCATCATTAAAGAGCGTGACCCGGCCATTCATTCGGCTATGGAGGTTTTTTTGTATCCAAGCTTTAAGGTCATGATTCATTACAGACTGGCACATAAGTTATATAAGAAAAAACACTATTTCTGGGCACGACTCATTTCACAGAGGGCTGCCAGAAAAACAGGGATTGAAATTCATCCCGGTGCGACCATCGGAAAAGGATTCTTTATCGACCACGGGAATGGTGTTATTATTGGTGAAACAACGATTATCGGCGATAACGTTACCCTGTATCAGGGCGTAACCTTAGGTGGTACGGGAAAAGAACAGGGAAAACGTCACCCGACCATCGAAGATAACGTAATGATCAGTGCGGGTGCGAAGGTACTTGGTTCTTTCACCATCGGCGCCAATTCTAAAATCGGCGCAGGTAGCGTGGTGCTGGAAGAAGTTCCGCCAAATTCCACGGTTGTGGGTATTCCGGGGCGTGTGGTAAGACGCAACAATATGACACTTCCGAGAGAGGATATGGACCAGATACATTTACCTGACCCGGTAAAAGAAGATATTTCAATGCTTCAGCAGAGCAATACGGCACTTACCAATAAACTGATCGAACTGGAAGAAGAAATTAAACTGTTAAAACAGAAGCAATGAAGGAGAAAAAAATAATGAAACTTTACAACACATTGAGTAAAAAAGTAGAAGAATTTGTACCAAACGTACCCGGCAAAGTAAATATGTATACTTGTGGACCGACAGTATACCATTTTGCCCACATCGGTAATTTGAGAAGTTATATTATGGAAGATGTTTTGGAAAAAACACTCCGTTATGCAGGCTATGATGTAAAACGTGTTATGAACATCACAGACGTGGGACATTTATCATCCGATGCAGACACCGGCGAAGATAAGATGTTAAAGGGCGCAAAAAGAGAGCATAAAACCGTTATGGAAATTGCACAGTTTTACACAGACGCATTTTTTGCAGATTGTGCAAAGCTTAATATCAAAACTCCGGACGTTGTGGAACCTGCCACAAATTGTATTAACAACTTTATCGAAATGATTGAAAAACTCCTGGAAAAAGGTTATGCATACAAAGCGGGAGAAAATATCTATTTTGATACTTCAAAGCTGGAAAATTACTATGTTTTCGGTAATCAGAACGAAGAAGAACTTTTGGTAGGCGTTCGTGATGACGTAACAGAAGATGAAAATAAGAAAAATAAGAACGATTTCGTACTTTGGTTTACAAAATCTAAATTTGAAGACCAGGCTCTTAAATGGGATAGTCCGTGGGGCGTGGGTTACCCGGGCTGGCATATTGAATGTTCATGCATCAGTATGAAGCACCTTGGCGAATATATGGACATTCACTGCGGTGGAGTTGACAATATGTTCCCGCACCACACAAACGAAATCGCTCAGAGTGAAGCTTACCTCGGACATAAATGGTGTAACTACTGGTTCCATGTACATCACTTAAATGACCAGTCAGGAAAAATGAGTAAGTCAAAGGGCGAATTTTT
>CAZMND010000131.1:0-4770 GCA_964567585.1 uncultured Lachnospiraceae bacterium | reverse complement strand
TTCCTGGTACACCAAAAAATTATCTTTTCCTACAGCTGCCGCCATATGCATAAGTGCTACGTTACAGGATTCTGCAACCGCATGTTTTACACTGATTTCTCCATCACCATAGGTATTGTGACAACGGATTTTGTAACCACCTATATTTAAATGACCATTACATGTAAAATATTCGTTACCGCTAAGTGCTCCGGTTTCAAGCCCCGCTGCAACCGTAAAGAGTTTTGATACACTTCCCGGTTCATAAGTTTCATTGATACAGAAATTCTTCCAGACAGAATTCAGGGTTTCATTGTAAATATTATCATCTTTCATCTGCTGAATCTGGGCATCTGTATAATACGCACTTAAATCATATGGATTATTTAAATTGTAATTCGGATAACTGGCCATTGCCAGAATTTCACCGGTATTTACTTCCATAACAATACAACCCGTATTATTACTTCCAAGTCCGTCTCTTGCCTCATTTTTATGTGCTTCGTTAAATTCCAATATATACTTTTCAACAATACTTTGAATATTTAAATCAATAGTCGTCTGAATACTGTATCCGTCCACTGCCGGAATGATCGTTCTTTCCAAATCAGAATCCGTGTTCAAATATCCGTATTCCCTACCGTTTACACCATTTAAAACATCGCTGTAAAACTCTTCCAGACCGTACATACCCTTGTTGTCTTTTCCGGTAAACCCGATGACATCACATGCCAAAGTATCATTTGGATAAATTCTTTTATACTCATCCTCAAACCAGATACCACTTTTTGAAATCTTGCTGTCCGTAGCATCTCTAAGTTCCACATACGGGCTGATTTCTTCGTAAGTAAGTTGTTTTTTCAAAATGTAGTACTGAGAATTCGGATTTTTTTCCATATATTCTTCGATTGCATCTGTATCCAAACCAAAGCATTCTTCCAGAGCATCTAACGTAGGTTCAATCTTTTCTTCTTTGTCACGTAAAAGTTTTGTATCCAAAATTACGTTATATACCTTTTCACTGGTGGCGAGCACACTCCCCTTCGTATCCAGAATACCACCACGCTTATACGGAATAGTCACACTGTCATACCTTTGCTGTGATAAAATCTGTCTTTTGTACTCTTCGCCTTCTTCCGTATTAATATAAATAAGACGCACACTCAAGGCAACAAAAAGTAGGAGTACAATCAGCATTAGTACTCCTATTTTCCTATGATATCTCATTGCATCATTGAGATGCTTTTTTTGCTTCTGCTTTGTTTTTTTCAAACTAACACCTACTTTTTAGGAATGTCCGAAACCTGACGTACATAATCGTCATCCATTTCAGAATAATAAATAATTTGACCTTCGGTCGCGTATGTCATTCCTAATTTTCCAATCGCCTTCATTTTGATTTCATTCAAATCAATACCATTCTTTATTCTACTATAATCTTCGTCATTTTCAAGTCTCATATCATTTAAAGTGCTCTCCAATGCCGTAATTTGCTCGTTAGTAGCAGTAATTTCTGATCTGACGGAAACATAATTTACCAAAACGAGTCCGCAAAATGCCATTGTACACATTAAAAACATAAAAAATGGTATACTGAACTGACTCTTTCTGTTAACACGTCTTCCCCGTCTTACCTGCGGTCTTTCCACTTCCCTTGGAGCCTGTCTTCTCTCCGGAGTTCTTACAGGCGTTCTTTCCGGCTGTCTTACCGCGTTTCCATAGACATATTGGCTGTTTCTGTATGTAGTTTGTCTCACGCTTTTGTACTGTCTTCCCTGACTAGTGGCCATGACACTTCTACCTCATTTCTAATTCTTACTCATATTTTTCAAAAACACGCAACTTTGCACTTTTAGAACGCGAATTAACTTCCATTTCCTCTTCGCTTGGCAAAATTGGTTTTCTGCTTATCACTTTACCCAATTGTTTTTTGCCGCAGACGCACACCGGAAATCCTGGTGGGCATTCACACGGATTCTCATATTTTTTAAATGCCGATTTTACGATTCGATCCTCCAGCGAATGGAATGTTATGATACACAGCCTTCCGCCGTCCTTTAAAAGTGAAACCATATCGTCCATCGTATCCCTCAAAACATCCAATTCTCTGTTACATTCAATGCGGATTGCCTGAAATGTCTTCTTGGAAGGATGTCCATTCTGACGAAACTTTGCCGGAATCGATGCTTTAATAATTTCATTTAATTGGAATGTAGTTTCGATAGGAGCCTTTTCTCTCTCCATCACGATATGCTTTGCTATATTCTTTGCGAACTGGTCTTCTCCGTAATCTCTTATAATACGGAAAAGCTCCATTTCGGAATAATCATTCACGATATCCCTCGCTGTCAACGTCTGTCTGGTATCCATTCGCATATCAAGAGCCGTATCATATTTATAGGAAAAACCTCTTTCTACTGTGTCCAGCTGATAAGAGGAAACTCCCAAATCAAGCACGATACCATCGACCTTATCAATACCAAGTTCCGTAAGTGCCGCTTTCATATTGCAGTAGTTGTTTCTGACAATGGTAACCTTGTCCGAAAAGCCTTCAAGACGTGCTGTGGCTGCCCGAATAGCATCCGCGTCCTGATCGATACCGATTAATCTGCCACATTTCCCAAGCTTTTCACAAATATGAAAGGAATGACCTCCACCGCCTAAAGTTCCATCTACATAGATTCCGTCAGGCTTAATTTCTAAATTTTCTATAGTTTCCCATAATAAAACAGATGTATGTTTAAATTCCATATGTTACTCCTATATTCCAAGGCCTAAATCCGCCATATGTTCGGCGATTTCTTCCATATCTTCAAAACTTTCTGTATTTTCCCAAGAAGCCTTACTCCAGATTTCCACACGACTGCCAACGCCTACCATAACAACATCCTTTAAAAGTCCTGCAAATTCACGTAAAACACTTGGTACTAAAATTCTTCCCTGCTTGTCCACTTCTACAGTTGCCGCTCCCGCTAAGAAAAAACGAACAAACTGTCTTGCATCTTTATTTGTAATAGGCAGTGATTTTAATTTCTGTTCAAAGAGTTCCCACTCACTATTGTCGTACACAAACAGACAGCCATCCAATCCCTTTGTAATCACAAAATGTTCGCCTAAGGTTTCACGAAATTTTGCCGGGACGATAAGCCTGCCTTTGGTATCAATAGTATGATTGTACTCTCCCATAAACATATCAATCACCTGCTTTTGTCCGCTTATAGGCATTCTGCCTACCACAGCTTTGTGGACTGCCACGAAAAATAGGCACTTGTGGTCTTTTTCTACCATTTCATTCCACTTTGCACCACTTTTCTCCACTTATGAACCAATTTTATATGATTTTTTGGGAATTTGCAAGTACTTTTATTTTCCCGAAAAGACGCAAAAAAGCGCCAAAACTACCATTTTTTAGGTAGTTTTGACGCTTCACAACTATATCTAGTGTCCTATTTTCTATATTTCACTACATGATGTAGTAATTTTTTTTAAAAATATTTTTGAATTTTTTAAATATTTTTTTATTTTTGCTTCTTTTTCCCATAAATTCGGGCTAAAGCAACAATTTCTATCACCACAGATGCTACAAAAAGAACAAGTCCAAGCATCTGCGATACCGCAATGCCTGTATTTCCAAGCTGCAACTGATCTGTTCTAAGTCTCTCAATAAAGAACCTTCCTATGCCATAACCTGCAAAATACAAAAGTGTCACTTCTCCGTCAAAGTGTTTCTTTCTCCACAAAAGGAACATTAAAACCAAAATGCCTATATTCCAAAGGCTTTCATAAAGGAATGTAGGATGAACCTGAATATAGTTGGCTCCCTCTTCCATATGTTCCACCATCTTACTTGTAATTTCGGAATATCTGACTGCATCTACCGGCAATCTCATAGCAAACAAGCCATCTGTATAATCGCCAAATGCTTCCCTGTTAAAAAAATTTCCCCAACGTCCGAGAATTTGTCCTAAAATCACGCCCGGTACTACTGTATCCAATGCCAATGTCAGCCTGTATTTCTTGATTTTCGTAAATACCACTATGGCCAGAAGTCCTCCAAGTATCCCTCCGTAAATAGCCAGACCTCCCTGCCTTAGATTCAAAATGCTGAGCAAATCATTTTTGTAGGAATCCCAGGAAAAGATGACGTAATACAGTCTCGCACCAATTACCCCCGTTATTACGGTTATAATGGCCATATCCCAGTAAAAGTCCGCATTCTGACCGCTCTTTTTTGCCACATAAGCAATTAAACACAAGGAAAGTAACATTCCGATACCAATAATCACACCATACAAGGCGATTTCAATACCGAAAAGCTCAAATCGTTTTGGTACGTTCTCCAAATAAATATTCAGATTTGGAAAAGCTATATCCTTTACTCCCATACAAAATCCCGCCTATTTTTTCATTGAATTTTACACGTTGAAACGGAACAAAATAACATCTCCGTCTTTTACCACATATTCTTTACCCTCCATACGCACCAGACCTTTTTCTTTGGCAGCTGCGATGGAGCCCTGTTCCAATAAATCCTTATAGTTTACAACTTCCGCTTTAATGAAGCCTCTTTCAAAGTCGGTGTGGATTTTTCCTGCCGCTTGCGGAGCCTTTGTACCGAGTTTGATTGTCCAAGCTCTTGTTTCATCCTCACCGGCTGTCAAATAGCTGTGAAGGCCAAGTAATGTATAGCTTGCTTTAATGAGTTTTTCAAGGCCCGACTCTTTTAAACCGAGGTCTTCCAAAAACATCTGTTTTTCATCATCATCCAGTTCAGCAATTTCCTGTTCAATC
>CAZMND010000130.1:0-4822 GCA_964567585.1 uncultured Lachnospiraceae bacterium | reverse complement strand
CCTGCGACCTCCTGGTCCCAAACCAGGCGCTCTAGCCAAGCTGAGCCACACCCCGATAATTTTTATAACGTATCCACTTTTCCGTGACGCAAGTCATATTATATTATAGGAGCATTTTTGTGTCAACACTTTTTTTCACTTTTTTATTGTTTTTTTACAAGTACACAATTTCTAATCTTTGAATACTCTTATTTTCAATCTCCATTACAGCGTATGAAGGGCGTCTTCCTTCCTGTCTTGGATATGTAAGACTGCCGGGATTAATGACAATCAAATCCGAATTTTTCTCTATAACAGGCCTGTGAGTATGTCCGTAAATCACTATGTCCTTACATCTTGCACGCGCCTCTTTTCTAATATATTCAGGGTTTGTATTCACATAATAATTATGCCCGTGCGTTACCCACACTTGATAGTCTTCTATCTTCAATTCAAGTTCTCTTGGCAGTCTGGAAAAAAAATCGTTATTACCCGCCACGAAAACAGTGTTGCAGCCTGCATAATGTTCAATCTCGTACTCGGCTCCTTCCACATCTCCGCAATGGATAAGCAAATCGAGATTTTTCTCATTTTCCAATGCATTTATTAAATTGTCTTCGTTTCTGTGTGTATCACTGACAATCAATATTTTCATCCGTATCCCCCGAAATCAAATTTCCTATTACTAAATTTCTTTTTTCAAAATTTCTTTCATCATAGTAAGAGCTTTTCCACGATGACTGATTTTATTCTTCTCATCCGCAGATAGTTCAGCTGTTGTTTTGCCAAATTCCGGTACAAAAAAGATTGGATCGTACCCAAAACCGTTTTCTCCCGCCGATTTTTGGGCAATTTCGCCTTCAATTGTGGAATAGGTGGTAAATTCCCTTCCATCCGGAAAAACCGCCGCAATGGAGCATACAAAGCGTGCTGAACGTTCACTCCCCTTTACATCCTTTAAAAGCTCCAAAATGTGTGCATTTTTTACTTCATACGGTGTATCTTCCCCCAAGTATCTGGCTGAAAGAACTCCCGGTGCTTTATCCAGAAAATCAATTTCCAATCCGGAATCATCCGCTAACACAATAGCATTTGCTTCATTAGCAATTGCACGTGCTTTAATCAATGCATTTTCTTCAAAAGTTGTTCCATTTTCTTCAATATCTGTAAAAATACCCGCTTCCTTCATCGATACGACTTCAACATCCATATCAGCCATAATCTGCTGAATTTCGCGCATTTTCCCCTGATTTCCCGTTGCAAAAATTATCTTCGTCATTATTTCAATATCTCCTCGTATATACCCGTAATTGCATCATATATGCCATCCGCAATCATTTTCTGATATTCACTTTCGTTTAACAATATGCTTTCTTCTTCATTTGACATATAGCCGACGTTTATCTGCGCTACAGGTACAGTCGCTTTATTGACAAGTAAATCTTCGTCCGTAGCTTCCACAAGTCCATTGGCCTTGGCACCGGTTGCGCTTGCAACTGAACGCTCTAATTTATCAGCTAAAGCAATGCTGTCAAAATCCCGAATAAAATATTTACCATTATATACCGTCGTCACTCCCGATGCGGCTATATCCTCGGCAAATGACGTATGTATACTGATTAACATATCTGCCTTAACACTATTGGCAAGATTGACTCTTTTTTCACTGTCTACACTCGTATCCTCAGTCCTTGTATAGTAAACCTTAATGTCACTACCCGCAAATTTTTCCTGCAATAAAAGCAAAATCTCCAGCGCAACATCTTTTTCACACAATCGTCCGTCAATATGCCCTTTATCCTCGCCGCCATGCCCCGCGTCAATTACCACTATCTTATCATAAACCTCTTTTGGTCTTGCCATTTTTATGGTGAGTCTTCCGTTATTCATAGTGCTTTCAAACTCATAAGTGTCTTTCATAGCCAGTTTGATCCACAAAACGTCCTCTATCACGTCGTAACCACCAAAACTTACATTTTCCAGATTACCGGTAACATACTCCCTGCTGTAAAACTCGTTCGTCGCACCATTAAGTCCAATCCACAATTCATTTTCAACATAGTGATTTTGAATTTGTACATCTTCGGCCATTATTGTGTTTTCAAGCGGAATCACAAACTGATTTCTACCCGTATTATTACTTTTCATCAAAAGCTGATACTGGGTCACAAATCCCGAATCTGTCACTCCCTCATTACTTTGGACCGATGCACTGGAATCTGCAATGACGATAATTTTATTTGCATCATAATAAAACATACCTGTCATAGCTATGATAAAAAAAACAAAACAATATATAGTTGTTCTTTTTAGAAGTTTCTGGTACATTTCTAATCCCTTCTCGGTGGTTTCGGTCCTTGGAACTGATAAAAATATGTCTTCATCATTCCATTGTAAATTTTACGATTTTTATCCGCTTTTCTTCCTATATCTTTTTCTGCACTTTCATAAGACGTAATCATATATAAAGACCATGAATCCAACGCCTTATATCTTTCACCAATCGTTTTATACAACGCCGGCAAATTCTTCTTTTCCTCAATGCGTTCGCCATATGGTGGATTCGTTATAATAAAACCATACTTTTTCGCATGGCTAAGCGCCTCTACCGACCTTTTCTGAAAATGGATAAGTTTCTCAACTCCTGCCAGTTTTGCATTTGCTCTGGCAATCTCCACCATCTTTTCGTCAATATCAAAGCCCTGTATATCGGTCTCCACATTAAGCGTCAACAAATCATTGGCCTCATCTATCGAATCATACCAAAAACGCTTGTCCACAATGTGCTTCCAATTCTGGGCAATAAAATTACGGTTCATTCCCGGTGCCATATTCGTCGCCATCATCGCTGCCTCAATCGGAATAGTTCCACTTCCACAAAATGGATCAATCAGGATTCTGTCCTGCTTCCAAGGTGTCAGCATAATAAGTGCTGCCGCAAGATTTTCTGCAATCGGCGCTTTTGCCGTCAACTTACGATATCCTCTCTTATGTAGCGACTCTCCCGTTGTATCGAGCCCAACCGTCACTTCATCCTTCATTAAAAATACTCTGATTGGAAAACTGTCCCCATCCTCCTGAAACCAGCTGATATTGTATACCGACTTCATTCTCTCAACCATAGCTTTTTTCATAATTGACTGGATATCTGATGGACTAAACAGTTTACTTTTTACGCTGGCAGCCTTTGCTACCCAAAACTTTGCATCCGCCGGTAAAAATTCTTCCCACGGCAAATTTTTCGTTCCTTGAAATAATTCTTCATAAGTTTCTGCATGAAAACTACCTATTTTAAGCAATACTCTTTCGGCTGTACGAAGAAAAATGTTAGCTCTTGCAATCGCTTCCTCATCACCCAAAAAAGTAACACGTCCATCTTCCACTTTTGTAACGTCATATCCTATATCTATAACTTCTCTTTTTAATACACTTTCCAAGCCAAAATGACATGGCAAAATAATCTCAAACGTCTTCATTCTTTAATCTACTTTCTTTTATTCAGTGATATTATTGTACTTTCATATATGTTTGGGTGTCAATGATTTCTTACTCACAAATCCATTTGTAAAACAGACATTTTAGCATAATGCAAAAAAGAGTGCCGAAGCACTCCTTTTCACTATTTTAGAATATTACTTATTGTTTTTGTTTTTTGAACCGGCTTCAGAAGTACTGTTTTTTGAACTGCTGTTTGCATCATTAGATGCTTTGTTCTGTCCGCCGTTTTTACAATCGTTTTTGTAATCATTCTTGTAATCGTTCTGATAATCATTTTTTGCCATATTCGTAACCTCCTATAAAATTGCTACACTTATATTGTTACTCATAAGACAAAATATATAATGGAAAATTTTTCCTACTGATTATTATTTTTTTTCGCACTATTAACACGATTTTCAAGCTGCTTATTCGCAATGTACTTATCAATTGCAGGATTCTCAGCCACAAGACGACATCCATATAACAAATACTTGTCCGTTTTATCCATACGTACAACTCGACCGTTTAACACAAAATCCTCTTCAAAGGATTTGTCTACAAATTCAAGCTGCATAATATCATTTTTATGTACGCTTATCGGATTATTCATATCCACAAGCACTGCAAATCCACTGGAACTGATATCTTTAACAATTACACTAAATGGCTTTCCACCCATCAAAGTAGCTGTTGCATCTAAACCCAAAAACAATCTGAAGTTCTCACGTCTGTTTATCTTTACGCCTGAAAGATTACTTGATATAACATGATAGGTTGTATTATCTCTAATTTCTTTTGTAATATGTACTATCTGCCACATATAAGGTGATTTCTCTTCCTCATATGCAATCATTGATATTGTTACATTTGCAGAATCGAAATTCAACACTGCGCCTTCATAAACGAATGGTTCAACATATAATCTATTATCTTCAACAAATGCAATATTAGAATTCAACGAAATATTCGTACGTGCATTTGCAATCGTAATACTCATCTTATGGGCGGTTGTAAGTTCATAAATCTCCATAAATCTGACCCCTCAAATTTTTCACCATTTTTTATTACGTATATAATTATCATACTATAAATTATACTAAAAGACAAACAAAAAAAGTTCCAAAAAACCAGTTTTTGAAACTTTTTCACGCTGTGCGTTAGAAGATTCGAACTCCCGACCTTTTGGTCCGTAGCCAAACGCTCTATCCAGCTGAGCTAAACGCACATATTAAATTAAAAAAACTTAGTAAAACTAAGTCTCAAGGTGTTTATCAATGCCGGCGACCGGAATCGAACCGGTACGGGAGGTTAGTCCCGCAGGATTTTAAGTCCTGTGCGTCTGCCAGTTCCGCCACGCCGGCAT
>CAZMND010000129.1:0-4892 GCA_964567585.1 uncultured Lachnospiraceae bacterium | reverse complement strand
TGATCCCAGTGACCTGAAATTTTGTACAAATCACTCTTTGCCATAAGTGGTGTCCTTGTTCTTACATAACCACGTTTTTCTTCTTCATCTTCAATCCAACGCTGAAGTGTCTGAATCATCTTCGTTCCCTTTGGCATTAAAAGAGGAAGTCCCTGACCAATTACATCAACTGTTGTGAAAATTTCCATTTCACGGCCAAGTTTGTTGTGGTCACGTTTTTTAATATCTTCCAAATGTTCAAGGTAAGCCTCCAACTCTTCTTTCTTTGTGAAAGCTGTACCGTAAATTCTCTGAAGCATCGCTTTGTTGGAATCGCCTCTCCAGTATGCACCTGATGATGAGATCAATTTAAATGCTTTGATATTTTTTGTATTCATTAAGTGCGGGCCTGCACAAAGGTCAACAAAATCGCCCTGATCATAGAAGGAAATTTCCGCATCCACAGGCAAATCCTGAATAAGTTCTACTTTGTATGGCTCACCTTTTTCTTCCATAAGTTTAATAGCTTCTTCTCTTGGAAGTGTAAATTTCGTAAGTCGTTTACCTTCCTTGATGATTTTTTTCATTTCTGCTTCCAATTTGTCCAAATCTTCTCTGGAAAATGGTTCGTGGTCAAAATCATAGTAGAAGCCTGTATCGATACTTGGTCCGATTGCTAATTTTGCGTCCGGAAACACTCTTTTCACTGCTTCTGCCAAAACGTGGGAAGCTGTGTGACGCAGTGCACGTAAACCTTGTTCATCACTTGCCGTCAAAATAGCAAGTTCACAGTCTTCTTCAATTTCTGTACGAAGGTCTACCACTTCTCCGTTTACAGTTGCCGCGCAGGCAACTCTGGCAAGGCCTTCACTGATATCTAACGCAATGTCATACACAGACATTTTCTGTGCATATTCTTTTACAGAACCGTCTTTTAATGTTATTTTCATCTTTCTCTCTCCTTTATCATCGGGGCTACTGACTAAAACTGACAGCAATCCTCTTTTTCACATTTGCATTCGTTTTCTTTTTTACCTACACAAACCTTGAGGCCTTTACACAAGCCTAAAATCACACCCACTAACACACTGATAACAACTACCAATGCCAAATCTTTTCTTGCCATAGTGACTTCGCCACCAAACATTTTTTCTTTTGCATTTACTACCTGTGTTTTCATTTCTTCCACATTCATCATATCTGTTACCTCCGTTATATTTATTTTTTCTTATTATTTACCATATGAAATAAAAAAATCCCTTGCATTGCAAAACGCAATACAAGGGACGATTACTCGCGGTTCCACCCTAATTACTCTCTACGCAATAACGATTTACGAAAGTCACTTTAAAGACTATAACGGAGTCACCGGACCGGATTGGGGCCACTCAGAGTTAGTTTTCGGATAGTTCCCGTAAAGATGTTTCCAGCACGCATACGCGACATCTCTCTCTGGTACGTTCATCATATCTTACTCTTCTCGTCAACGTGTTAGCTATATTATAGCAAAATTATTTATTTTTGCCACAACATTTTTTATTTTTTTCAAATTAGACTGTTTCTATACCATTACTTCCTCTTGTTCCCGTTCAAAAATCATTGCAAAATATAACGGTACAGTTCCAAAGAAATACATTATATATCTTACCAATGCCACCGGTCCCAAAAGATGTGTCAGCCATAATGTAAACATAAACACAAAGACCGGAATATATACTTTTTTCTTTCTTTCAATGGCATAAGCGAACATAATAACAAAAAGATAGAAAAATGTACCCGGTGAAAACAATAATGATGTAACTGGGTTTTGTGTTACAAAATCAGAATCTTCAAACAATTTATAAAAATCGAAAATAAACTTAATCTGAGGATTTGAAATAACGGGATCATAGCAATCCACTACCCAATATCCGGTTTGCCCATCTTTATATAACGTAAGTTCACACCCCGGATACCAAAAACCGCAGGTATTCTCTAAAAAAGACTCTACCGACATTTTGAAATTTCTCATCACCAAACTCAAATACATTTTGTTTATTTCAGAAGAATTTTCCCGGTAATAAACCATATCAAGATTACCCTTGGCCAAATCTGCTATTTTAGGATGATAATTCTCTTGTTCGTCTTTCACAAAAAGTTTATCTATTACTTCACGTTCATATTCAGAAATATCAGCTTCTTCACTATTATAAATTCTCATTAGTTGTTGAGCCGGAACCGAATACATTTCACGGCCATCCACTTCGACTGTTACGAAAGCCGAAACAATAACTGCTTTATAAAGTACGAATAGAACAACTACACCTATAAGCATAACGCTAACCAACAGTTTTCTTTTTCGCATAACACCAAAAATAGCAAAAACAAAAAAAGGAATAGCATATATACAGTTATTTCTCAAAACAATAACTAAAACGGCAGACAGTATCCACAAAATGATTTTCATCGGTTCCCGTAAAAATGCATCACTGTTTTCTACCAACTCTATCGTTAACGCAATAAGAACTAAAACAAATGCAAAAAACAATGTGTCTTTGGTTGCTGACATTACCTGCAAAACGATAGGCGGGTAAAATCCAAAGAAAATTAGCATCAGAACCAATCCACTTATACGTCTCAGCTTACTATAAACAAATGTAACAAAGTAAGATATACATACTGCGCATATAATAATTTGAAAAATAGTATACGCGGCCGCGCCATGATTAATAGCCCCGCTATTTTGAAATACGGTATCTACAATAAATCCTAATAAGACTGTGTGAAATACCGGCTGATGCTCCGAAATCACATTGTCTATATACATCCAATATTGCCAGCTTGCATCAAACACAAACAGTCCCGGATAAACACCCAAAAACTGAATAGCATAAATAACCAGCAAACATACAAGTGCTATAACATAGACCTTCCATTCTTTGAGGTTACTACGCTTTTGGGGTGCAATCATAGCTTTATCAAATAATTTATAAACCCCAAACAAAACAATCGAGATAGCTATAAAGAGTAAAAACCAAACTCCCAATACAACCAAATTCAAATAAACTTCTGAATAATGCTCAATTTGATATCCAAATACAGTCGTCATTGTAAGCAAAAAACTGACCATTAAAGTAACAATAATGCGCCTTTTACTTATATTAAAGTAGTTCATCTGTCATATAACCTCTCGTCTTAATATCGTTTATAAATAACTATATTATCAGTGCGACCTATCTCTTCTAAATCATTTTGTTTACACTGCCTATCTATATTTCCATTCACAACCGTAGCAATGTATCTGCTCTTAAGCATTTGAATATTCTCAGTCACATAATTCTCTGTACAACAACTAATTCCCATTCCTTTTGGCAGAGCATATAATTCTTTATGATTAGTAACTTGCCCGTCATCTGTTAATACCCAAATCAAGGTATTTTCATACCCTAATTCTTCACTAACACGAACATCTTTATCTGAAAATATCTGATTCCAATAATTTATATCCTCTTCCAACGCTTCATCCATTACCGGAACATCATAATCGGTAGGCACCATCGCACCCTGTATCAGAAAAATTCCCAACACACCCACTAACACTGAAGCTGTTACAACAGTTTTCTTACACCACTTATTACTGCAACACAAAAGGCAACCCACTATTGAAAATACCAAAACGTGTCTTCCACCTTCATTTGCCTTCCTAAGTAAAAGAAGAATTGCACCAAATACACATAATAAGATAACGACAAAAATTATATTAGCAGCTCTTTGCTCTTTTCTTTGTTTTGAAATACAAAATACAATTGAAATGATTAGCGTCATTATTGCAACAACATATTGTGTCCCGGCCGTTAAACCATAGGAAAAAGCTCCACAAATAAATTCATAAATCCCTGCAAACATCTCTTTAAGATAAATAACACCAAGCCAGAAAGCTTCCGTTATCTTACCATCTAAAAGCGCCTTCACAACACTTAAATCAAACAACGGTGTAAAGTATTCACTTGTAAAGAAATGACTACACACGTAATAGAGCGCTAATGCCAATCCAACCATTATCACGGAATATAACCATGCACATTTTATTTTAGCCTTAAATAAGTAATAACAAGGCAGCAACACTAAAATAATCATATACGGTCTGCAGATAGTAAGATATATACTGCAAACAAACATCGGGATAATACACCATAGTTTATAATTTTCCTGTACACCCCTTATTGCAAAACCGAAATACACAATCATAACGGAAGCCACCACCATCTCCGGCAGTGCACTTAACAGATGAATCGATAAGCTGGGATAAAGTGCAAACACCAAAATAAATAAAAAAATATTTTTCCATTCAATTCTTGTTAAATAGACAAATACCGCTAATGCAATAGCAAAATAAAAAATATTACTTATCAGGACAGAGCCATATCCCCATCCGAATAGCATTCCCCACAGAATCCATGGTAAAAGTAGTGCCGGGCTCCAAGCAGCAAAACTACCTACTAAAGCTCGGCTCTCATTAAATCCATAATACCCCTGTGGTATTCCATGGGATAAAATACCTTCAACTAACTTATAATAAAACAGACTATCATTATTATAAGAGTTGGGCAGGTATAAATTAAATATATTTATTCCCCGGAACAAACAATATACAAAGCATAGTAAAAAAGGAAAGAAAAAAACTACTAATAGCTTAGACAATCCAATATTTTTCTTTCCACTTAACGCTTTAAGCTTTACCATACTCATTTCAAACCATTCCTTCGCAAATTTCCCTTTTTATTTGCTCTTATGCCTTTTTGCCACAACATTTTTTATATTTTTTACCACTTCCGCATGGACATGGATCATTTGGGTAAACCTTGTCTTCTTTTACAATTGTTGTAGAAGATTTCTGTTCTTTGTATAAAGCTTTTCTTGTTTCTTCATCAAAG
>CAZMND010000128.1:0-4908 GCA_964567585.1 uncultured Lachnospiraceae bacterium | reverse complement strand
CCAACGATTAGGAAGACCATAGAAACAGGAATTAGAGTACGAAATGAAGAGGTGTGGCAGATGGAAAATAATGAATGGCATTACAACTTGAAAATGAAAGTGAGGCTATGAGCCGGGAAGATAAAGAATATGTGAGAGAGCAGTTTAAATATTTAAGGAAATTGCGGAAAAGAGAAGGTTTTGCGGCCTGTTTGGTAGGAATTGCGGCGTTTATCATATTGGGTGCCGATGCTGAGTATAGTGGCTATAATTGTTTTTGTTAAACTTCTAAAACGCTCACGGACTAAACCGATTGACAATTTGAATTACAAGAAAATGGTGATCATTCAGTCTATAGGTGAAAGTACAGATTATATGTCGTCTGTAAAATCATTGTATGTGTATGAAAAAATAAATGATAGGATTCAGGTTGTTATTTATCCGATTGGATTTAATAATTTTAATTTGAAAGATGTGAATTACGGTCAGATTTTGTATAAATGCAGTCATAGTGCGAGAAATTACACCGAAGGATTATTTTATTTTTATTAATATAAGGAAAGAAATATGATGAAAATACTTGCAATATTTGACATTCTCTGCCATAATATAGCAGGAAATAAAACAGAATATCTAGATGAACCGTACAGGATGACTGTTCGGGGATAGAACTTTGGAGAATCCCATTAAATTGGGTGCCGAAGGTGCAAGCGTTATGCGAAACTCTCAGGCAAAAGGACAAAGAACTTTTTTGAAACTTTTGATTTATACAGATTGTTCGCTTTGCGTGCAATCTGTTTTTTAGTTTAGGAGGAGAAAAATTGTGAATGCTTTTGTAGAAAAAGTAACGGAAATTAACAACGTTGTTAACACGTGGATATGGACGGATTTTGGTTTGTATCTGTTATTGGCTGCAGGTGTAATTATGACTGTAGTAACAGGTGTGTTCCAGATTACACATTTACGTCATTGGTGGGTAAACACTATTATGACAGTGTTTAAAAAGGATAATACTTCCACAAAAAGTACAGATAAGAAATCTATTTCCCAGTTCCAGGCACTTTGTACAGCACTTGCTGCGACAATCGGTACAGGTAATATTGCCGGCGTAGCAGCTGCGATTTGTATCGGTGGTCCGGGGGCGGTACTTTGGATGTGGGTAGCTGCATTCCTTGGTATGATGACAAACTTTTCGGAAAACGTACTCGGTATTTACTATCGTCGTAAAAACAAAGACGGTGAATGGTCCGGCGGTGCAATGTACTACTTAAAAGACGGTTTGGGAAGTAAAAAAGGTATGAAAATACCGGCTTCTATTTTAGCAGTATTGTTTGCAATCTTTGCTATTTTAGCATCATTTGGTATCGGAAATATGGGTCAGGTAAATAAGATTACATTGAATATGGAATCAGCGTTCTTTGCGAATGTTGATTGGCAAATCGGTGGAATCAATATGGTTAATTTGATTATCGGCCTTGTTCTTTTAGTACTTGGAGCACTGATTATTCTTGGTGGTCTTCAGAGAATTGCAAAGGTTGCAGAACTTGTTGTACCGTTTATGGCAGTTGCATATATTGTATTTGGTCTGATTGCGATAGGTATGAACTATGAACTGATTATTCCGGCATTTAAGTCTATTTTTACACATGCACTTGGTGTAGAAGCTTTGGCGGGTGGTGCTACAGGTGCAGCCATCAAATTGGTTATTGTACAGGGATGTAAACGTGGTGTATTCTCTAACGAAGCGGGTCTTGGTTCTTCAGTTATGGTACACTCTGCATCTAACGTAAAGGAACCTGTAAAACAGGGTATGTGGGGTATCTTTGAAGTATTCTTTGATACAATGGTTGTTTGTACAATGACAGCGTTGATTGCATTGACCTCAGGTTTAATCAATCTGGAAACAGGTGTGGCAAATGCAGGTGTTAGTGATGCGACTTTAATCAGTGATGCATTTGGTAATGCTTTTGGACAGCCGGGGAAATGGTTTGTGGCAATTGCAATGTTATTGTTTGCGTTCACAACAGTACTTGGCTGGTCACAGTACGGTTCTAAGGCTGTGGAATATCTTTTCGGTGTGAAAGGTGTTAAGATTTATAAAGTAATTTTTGTATTGATGATTGTTTCAGGTGCACTTATGACATCATCACTTGCATGGGATATCTCAGATACCTTTAATGGTCTTATGATGATTCCGAACTTAATAGCAGTTGTGCTTTTGAGCCCGCTTGTATACAAAATCACACGTAACTATGTTGACCGTAAATTAAAAGGCAAAGATGTTAAGCCTATGTTCTCGTTTGATCCGGAAATTCAGGCAGCAGCGGAAGCAAGCAAGAGCGATGATATTATAGAATAATATATGAATTCGTTTATGAGGAAGATGGAAAAATATGTTTGAAAATTTAAGAAAAAAAAGTATAAAAAAAATAATGTTAATTGTTATTCTTTTAATTGTTGTGGGCTTCCTGTTTTCTGCTTTTCAGATACCAAGTTTAATTGCTTTAATGAAAGGTCATGAAAAGTTTGAATCTTTAGCTCCGAATGAAATTAAGGAAAACATAATTGTAGATGCAACCATTGATGTAAACTTTGGTGCTTTTATGGAAGAATATGAAGAAAATACAAAGACTCATGTAACCCGTACAACAGATATGTACTACGTTATCTGGACCGGCGAAGAAGATGATATGGATTACCGCTATATGGCGATTAAAGTTCCTGAATCATATATTGCCGAAATGGATGCGATGGCAGATGCTACATACAATTATGAATATGTAGAGCCGATTAGTTTTTCGGGAGCTATCAAAGAGATGGATAGCCAGGAATTGCAGTATTTTGAAGAATATTTCCTGGAATCAGGATTTACAAGAGAAGAACTTGATGACTATATTATACCGTATTTCATTGACCAAGGTTCTATGGTAGGCAGTAATGCGGTTATGGTATATGTGCTGTTAGTGTTTGGTTTAATCCTTATGGTAATTGGTGTGTGTATTTTGGTTTCTACGATGAAAGGCGGAAGCCTTAAAGCCTTAAAGAAAGAGTTGGAAGCCTGTGGAATTACAGAAGACGGCGCTGATATGGAATATGAAAACGCAAGAATTTACGGTGATGTCCGCATCGGCAATCGTTTGACTTTCTATATGTCAGGAAGCCATCCGCACGTAATTTTGAATGAAAAAATTGTGTGGGCGTACCAGCATACAACAACACATCGTACTAACGGAATCAAAACTGGTACAACATATGCGGTAGTGCTTAGTACAACGGAAAAGAAATCAACACATGTCAGTGTTGCCAATGAAAATATGGCACTTTCCGTACTTCAGGATATTAAGCAGAATATGCCATGGGTTGTTGTGGGATACAGCGACGAATTAAGAAATATGTACAATCAGGACTTTGCAAATTTCCTTGAGCTCCTTTACAACAAAGTAAAGAGCGGACAGCAGTTCCAGAATTATTAATAACGAAAAGTAAGAAGGAGAAGCTTTGGTATTACCAAAACTTCTCCTTTTTGTAATCGGAGTGACGTGATTCGAACACGCGGCCTCTACCTCCCTAACGCCTTTGAGTCCGTGAGCACTACGGAGTCGTGGTGGAAAAGTAATGTTAGACGCTAGGTAACCATAGTGATAATTTGAGTAGTAGTGTAAGACGTTATTTTTATGTGTTCCGACGTTCATAAGAAATTTTTTAGAACAAAATTAGAACAGAGACGACGTGTGGAGAAAAACTTTGTATTATGGACTACCATTTTTGTCGAAAAAGGGATATTGTAGATGTATAGGTTTAATACCATTCGTAGTAGGAGGTATCCGATATCCTATTGCTCCATCATTATACAGCTTAAGCAACAAGATGGGTAATTCCTTACTGGCTGTAAGGGATATTAACCATAAATATATTGTAGTAGGAGGTTTTATTATGCATAAAATTGATAACAATATGTCTGCCTATCTTCATACATACGAGGCATATCGCGTTCCAAAGGGGACTACTGTTAAAGATATGGCAGGAAAAGATGTGGTGCTTTCCGAAGAACAGGACGTTTTAGTGCTCACTGAGAAATCCAGCAGACAGCTTATTGAGGACCGCAAGGATTACGGTGGTATGCTTCAAACGAAAGCGGAATTGGCGGCGCAGAAAACCCAAGAAGAGGCTATGAAAAAAATGATGCAGGACCAGGCAAAGGCGCTGGCGGTTTTTCGAAGTATGTCAAATGGAGATATAGTTCCTGATTCGGATGAGAAAAAACTGATGGATTATGATGATAAATTGTATCAGGCTGCTAAAATGGCACAGGCAATGGCCCAGAGAATGAAAGAGGCCGAGAAGAAAAAGTCTGAATGGGATGAGAAAGAGGAAGCAAAACAACAAAAGAAAATGGAGGAACTGTGCGAAGCATCCAATGAGGCGGCATTGGCGGTAGGAACCGGTTCTCATGAATTTTCAACGGCGCAAAAGCAGCATATTGTGGAGGTAGATTCTTCAGGGGTTGATTTTTCCACTCTTACCGCTGTAAATTTAGGTTCTGGTGTAACGGGGGCAAATATTGATCTTGCATTGTAAATAAGTGTTGACAATATAGGAAAAAAGTATTACATTATTAGAATAATTGAGAATAGGCAAACTTATAGAAACGTAAGGACGCAAAACTTGAATTCTAAGGCAATATATGAAGTGTTAAGAGATTGCTATGAAGGTTCGGTTGCAATGAGTGTATTGTAACCGAGCCTTTTTTTGCGCAATGTACTCGATAAATGGAAACGTAGTACTATAGTTTACAATACGAAATTATGTTAATTTATGGAAGGAAAAGAGATTATGCTAAAGTGGAAGAAATTGGGAGCATGGATGCTCATAGGTAAACTGTACCCTATAGAATGGACACGATAAGAAGAAGGGTTCCCTAAAAATGGA
>CAZMND010000127.1:0-4918 GCA_964567585.1 uncultured Lachnospiraceae bacterium | reverse complement strand
TGTCTGCTTTCATAAAGGAATGGCATAATCACTGTGATTCTTCTTGCTTTACCGCCTACTGCAGCAATAATTCTTTTTAAATCCTGGTAATGATCATCCGGAGACATATGGTTTTCATGTCCGCAGAGTGAATAAGTGAGACTGTAGTTTGCTACGTCTACTAAGAGGTAAAGGTCTGTACCACGTACAGATTCGTTAATTACACCCTTTGCTTCACCTGAACCAAAACGTGGAACCTTTGCATCCAAAATGTAGGATGGACGCTGATAACCTGAAAATGCAAGGCTGTCTTTGTGTTCGCTTTCGCGCTCTGTTCTCCATTTTACGAGATAATAGTCTACTTTTTCTCCAAGGGAACGACATCCTGCCAATGGAATCATTCCTAAAGAGCCGACCGGTATAGTTTCTAAATTACGTTTTTCTTCACGTGTACCCATGAAAAAATCCTCACTTTCTTATAGAAGCTGTTTTTTTATATATACGAATGTCCGGACCGGACATTTTGCACAATTTATATTTTGCAATAATTCTGGAAACAATTCTGTCCGAATATAATTCTGACAAATCCGTTAAGTTAAGGTTTGTCGAAATGATTGTCGATTTGTTCCGTAAAAGTCTTTCCGTTATCAACGAAAACAAACTTGTAAATACAAATGAATTTGTAATTTCTGTTCCCAAATCGTCGATTACTACCAAATCACAATTATATATGTCTTCTTTGGTTGTGTAAAGGTTTTCCTTAGAATCCCTACCAAAAGTACTATCTGCAAGAACATCAAAAAGGTGTGATGCACTAAAGTAGAGAACAGAATATCCCTTATCTAAAAGCTCTTTTGCGATACAGGCAGAGAGAAAAGATTTTCCCACGCCTACATTTCCGTAAAAGAGAATATTTTCTTTTTGTGTGTCAAAATTATCTACCATATCATGGCAAAGAGCGACTGTTTCGCGAAAATGTGATAAGTCTTCGCCTTCATAATATTTTTCGGACAATGTGCCAAAGTTATCCGTTTCCAATAACTCGGCAATGTTGGACTGTGCGTATGTGACGGAAAGAATTTTATTTTTCAGACAGACGCATTTTTGTCCGTTTACATACCCTGTATCCTGACAGGAAGGGCAGTTATATTCCATTTCCAAGTAATCTTTTGGAAAACCGTTTTGCGAAAGTAACACTTTCTTTCGGGACACAATGCGAGATAGCTCGTCCTTTAAGGCTGCTTTGGCTGTAAGGTCTCCATCCAGATATTTTCTGGTATAGGCCATAGATATGGTGGGAACGGATTCCTCCAAAGTTCTATATTCGGGGATTTTGGCATAGACCTCCTCAAAACGCTTATTCAGTTCATATTGATGCTGTAATTGGAGCTTATCATATTCGCGCATAATAGCGGCAAATTGTGAATTGTTTAGTGCCATAGTGTCCTCCTAATTGCTTCGCAATTGTTTTTCCAGTGCATCAAAGTTGTAGTTGCGGTGTTCAAACTGGTGAAAACTGCTTTTTTTGTAGTTTGATGCAGAGGAAGTAGAAGAAGATTTACGTTTTTTGAAGTCTTCGTCCAGTTTTTCTACATCCTTAATTGTAATTACCTGACTGCTTTTCCAATTTTTTAAGATGGTGTCAGCATATTGCAGACGGTTTTTATCTGTTCCGGCTACGGAACGTTTACAGGCCTCAAGAATCAGGTCGTCGGTAAAGCCCATATCCTTTGACCAGGTATGTACATAGGATGCTTCTTCATCTGTCGGAACGGTTGATTTTCCAAGGGCTTTCATAACCGTATACACAATTTTGGCATATTTATAGGAAAAATCTCTCGCTTCCGAAGGAGTCTTAATTCCGTTCTCAGCCCAGTTTATTGCAACCTTTTCAATATAATGGAAGCCGGTATTACCGCGTTCTACACAGTACTGGAATAAATAGTCAATCAAATCCACAGACATTTTCAGTGTTTCAATAAAGAAGTAGATTGTCTGCAAATCGCTTGGTGTAAGCTGACGTTTTAGGTATGTTTCCACAACGAAAAGAAGTTCTGTTGTAGAGTCCTTTGCTTTGAATGCTTTCAATTCATCCAGTGTACACGGCTGCTTTACATAGCTTGGAGCACCGACTTCTGAAATAGGGATAACTTCTGTTTTGTTTTTTGTTTCATTTTCAGACTCCGTGGTGTCTGCCTGCATAGCAGGTGTGGATGGAGCCGGTGAAATCGTTACCTGCTGTTTTTTGGAACTTTTAGGTTCTTTGACCTGGGATTTTGGGAACGGAAGCAGTTGAATGCCTGTAAGCTGGTTCTGCTCGTCCAAATCCATAGTAAGAAGTCCTTGTTTCTCCCAGTATTTCAGTACACGGATAATATCCTTTTCAGGATAATCAAAAAAATCTGCTATTTCGCATATGCTTGTAGACAGACCTTCCCCCATTGTACGAAGAAGATAAAGATATACTTTAATCTGTGTGGCGTTTGCCGACGACATATATTCATCTATAAAATAATTGGATACAGCAGTTGTTTTGTAACTGTTGTCCTGATATACCGTTAATGGGGTCATAATTTCACCTTTTTCTTCATTTTTAAAGATTTTTAAAGCAAAGCAAATTATAGCATAAGAATTAAAAAAAAGGAATAGCAAAAAGTTTGGGAAACCTTGATTTTACTGGGTTTTCCGGCGTTTGTGGAAACTGTGGATATTGTGGATGACGACTCTTTAAAAGCTCCAAAAAGTATAAAAAACGGGGTTTTTCAAAAAAATGGATTATCCACATTTTAACAGAAAAATATCCACAATTTTCTTGCAAAGTTATTCGCAAAAAAGTTGTGGATATTGTGGAAAACTATTTGCCAATCAGATTTTCGCCGATTTTTACAACATCTCCGGCGCCCATAGTTATCAACAAATCGCCGTTGATACACTTTTCTAATAAAAAATTTTCAATTTCATCAAAAGATGGGAAGTAATAGCATTTTTTGCCCAGTTTTTCGATTTCAGCCTGCAAGGTTTTGGAACTGATACCAAGTGTGTCGGTTTCTCTTGCTGCATAAATGTCTGCAAGAATAATATTTTCTGCCAAGGAAAGGGCTTCGGCAAATTCTGTCAAAAATGCTTTTGTTCTTGTATAAGTATGTGGCTGGAAAACACACCACAGATGCCCGTGTGGATAATTCTGTGCGGCCGTCAGTGTGGCACGGATTTCCGTCGGATGATGGGCATAATCGTCAATGATGGTTACGCCGCCGATGCAGCCTTTATACTCAAAACGTCTGTCCGGAGTGCGGAAGGTGTTTAACGCATCTTTTATGCAGGAAGTATCAATGCCTTCCAAGGTGGCAAATGCAATAGCGGCCAGGGCATTGCTGATGTTATGAATACCCGGTACTTTCAGGAAATATTCCAAACGAGAATCATCTTGTGTGATGACGGTAAAGGTTGGGTAACCGTTTTCATCATATTGAATATTGGTAGCAAAGAAGTCATCGGTTTCATTAAAGCCATAGGTCACTATCTTGCACTGCAAATCTTCGCAAAGTTCTTTGTAATGCTCGATTTCGCTGTTAATAATTAAAGTACCGTCTTCCGGTAAAAGTTCGGCAAATTTCCGGAAAGAATTTCGGATGTCGTCTATATCTGTAAAGAAGTCCAAATGGTCCTCTTCTACGTTCAAAATAATGGCTGTTTTCGGATAAAAACTTAAAAAGCTGTTTGTGTATTCGCAGGCTTCGGTAACAAAATATTTACCCTGACCTACGCGGATGTTCCCGCCGATGGATTTGTAGATGCCGCCTATGGATAAGGTGGGATCTGTGTCGGCTTTTAACAGGATTTCGGAAATCATGGAAGTTGTGGTTGTTTTTCCGTGGGTTCCGCTGATAGCAACGGGTAATTCGTAATTTTTCATCAGCTGTCCAAGAAGCTGGGCTCTGGAAAGGGAAGGGATGTTTTTATCCTTCATTGCCTGCCATTCGGGATTATTTTCCTTAATGGCACTGGTATAAACAATTACGTCAATATCATCGGTAATATTTTCGTAGCGTTGTCCATAAAATATAGTAGCTCCCTGTTTGGAGAGAAGGTTTGTTAAATCGGATTCTTTCATATCTGAGCCGGAAACCTTGAAGTTTTCATTCAAAAGGATTTCTGCAAGACCGCTCATACTGATTCCGCCAATACCTATAAAATAAACGTGAACCGGATTGTCAAAATTTACCTGATACATAATCTATATCCTCTTTTATAATGGATTTAGGAAATCTCCTACTTAGTGTATTATACGCATTTTGTGCAAAAAAACCAATACCTTGAAGGGAAAAATATTTGACTATTGGGTGTTGGTTTTCCGGTTAATTACATAGTATTCATGCGATTTGTATAAATATGCAAAATGCACAAAGGAGGTGTCGAAAAAAGAAAAAAATAGTAAAAAACTCCTATAAAAAAGCGTTTCCGCTGTTCACTTTGAAAAAAAAGTGTGTTATAATTTATTAACCCACAAGGGAATATTTGTACAAGAGGTAGGGACATGATTAAAAAAGAGATGATTGCCATGCTTTTGGCAGGCGGACAGGGAAGCCGACTTGGAGTGTTGACCTCTAAAGTCGCAAAACCCGCGGTGGCATTTGGCGGGAAATATCGAATTATTGATTTTCCTTTGAGTAATTGCATTAATTCAGGCGTGGATACCGTTGGTGTATTGACACAGTATCAGCCCCTTAGACTGAATACCCATATCGGAATCGGTATTCCGTGGGATTTGGACCGTAATATCGGTGGTGTGACAATTTTGCCACCATATGAGAAGAGCCAGAACAGTGAATGGTATACAGGTACAGCCAATGCAATTTATCAGAATATTGATTATATGGAAAGCTTCAATCCGGATTATGTTTTGATATTATCCGGTGACCACATTTATAAGATGGAT
>CAZMND010000126.1:0-4947 GCA_964567585.1 uncultured Lachnospiraceae bacterium | reverse complement strand
TTGAGAAAATATTTGATTTTATTGATATTCTGGACTTTAGCTATCTTGCACTGGATTATTCTCCGATTAAAGGACCGGAAGGCAATATTGAATATTTAATCTATATCGAGAAAAGGCCGGGACTTTGCGTGGAACATACGGAAGATACGGAGAGCAGCGTTTTACAGAAGTTAAGGGAAGTCGCGGAGAACGGTGGCGGTTTTTCAAAAAAGGAAGAAAATCAAAAGATTATTTTGGATACGGTAAAAGCCGCCCATAGAACATTAGATGTATAAATTTAAAAGGATATAGATGTATCCGATAAAGGTAAAGGTATGAAAAATTTTTTTGTAATTACCAATTTGAATAAAGACAGTAAATTAGAGGTCACAGAGCGTATTAAGTCTTATCTGGAATTAAAAGGAGCAAAATGCCAGGTTTTTTCGGAAGATTTGAGCCTTGAAAGTACCAAGTGTGAATCCAATATACCCAAAGATACGGAATGTATTTTAGTTCTCGGCGGTGATGGGACAATGCTTCAGGCCACAAGAGAAAATCTCCATTTAGATATTCCGATGATTGGTATCAATATGGGAACAAAAGGATATCTGACTGAGATAGAAGTGGGAAGTCTGACAGAGGCACTGGATAGTCTTTTACAGGATGAGTACCATATTGAATCCAGAATGATGTTAAACGGTGTGATTTATAAATCAGGGCAGGAAATGCCGGTAATGTGTGCATTGAATGAAATCGCCATTACGAGAAAAGGTTCTCTGGCAGTTATTCATTACAATGTGTATGTCAACGGTAAACTGTTAAAAGTTTATAGCGGGGACGGTATTATGGTGTCAACACCAACCGGTTCCACTGGCTATAATTTATCAGCAGGAGGACCGATTGCTTCGCCGCAGTCAGAACTTATGCTTCTGACACCGATATGTCCACATACCTTTAACACAAGAACTGTTATTTTATCGCCTTTTGATGTGGTGGAAATTGAGATTGCCCATGGAAGAGACGGAAAGACACAAGAAGTAGACGTGAATTTTGACGGTAACTATAAAGAGATTTTGTATTCTGACGACAGAGTCGTTATTAAAAAAGCAGTGGAGACAACCAAAATTGTAAAACTCAGTGAAGAAAGTTTTCTGGAAGTGTTACATAGTAAAATGAGAGATTAATCTAAGGGAAAACGATGAAAAAGAACAGGCATAGTGAAATTATTGATTTAATTGAAAAATATGAAATTGAAACACAGGAGGAACTGGCAGATAAGTTAAAAGAGGCCGGTTATCAGGTGACTCAGGCAACGGTTTCAAGAGATATAAGAGCTCTACATTTATCTAAAATTCCTTGCGGTAACGGTAAACAGAAGTATGTATTGTTACGCCAGGATGAAACACTGCTTAGTGAAAAATATATCCGCGTATTGTCAGATGGTTTTGTATCTATGGATATGGCACAAAACATTTTGGTGATAAAAACTGTGGCAGGAATGGCAATGGCCGTTGCGGCGGCTCTCGATGCCATAAAATTTAAAGAGATAGTAGGTTCAATTGCAGGCGATGATACCATTATGGTGGCAGTCAGAACGACGGAAGAAACCCAAAATTTAATGCAAAAAATCGAGCAATTGATTGGATAAATTATGTTTCAAAGTTACTCGGAGAGAAGGTACATAAGGAGAAACATATGTTAGAAAGCTTAAGAGTGAAAAATCTCGCACTAATCGAAGAAGCGGAAGTGGATTTTATGGAAGGTTTGAATGTTTTAACAGGTGAAACCGGCGCAGGAAAATCCATATTGATTGGTTCCGTGAATTTAGCCCTTGGAGCAAAAGCAGACAAGGACCTGATTCGGACAGGTAAAGAATTTGCCTATGTGGAACTCATTTTTCATACCAAGGATGAAAATGTATTAAACAAAGCGAAAGATATGGATATTTTCCCGGAGGATGACAGATTCATTATTTCCAGAAAAATATCACAGACCAAAAGTGTCAGCAAGATTAACGGAGAAACGGTGACGGTGAAACAAATAAAAGAACTGGCAGAACTTCTTTTGGATATTCATGGCCAGCATGAGCACCAGTCACTCCTCAAAGAAAGCAAGCAGAAAGAAATTCTGGATACTTTTTGTGGTGAAAGTCTTTGTGACTTAAAACAGGAGTTAAAAGTTGTTTTCAAAGAATACAAAAAAGTAAAAGAACAGTTAATGGGAGAAACGCTGGATGATGTATCCAGAAAAAAAGAATTGTCCTTAGCTGAGTTTGAATATCAGGAAATTGATGAGGCAAGACTTACTGTCTATGAAGACGATGAACTGGAGAGTGCCTATAAAAAAATGGTAAACTCCAAACGAATTATGGAAGGCTTAAATCTGGCGGCAGCTTATACCGGAAATGATGGTGATAACGGCGCCGGAAATTTAATCGGAAGAGCAATCCGTGAACTGAAAGCCGTAGAAAATTTTGATGATGAGGTTTGTAATCTTAGCAGCCAGCTTATGGAAATAGAAGATTATCTTGGTGATTTTAGTAGAAATATTCGCAGCTATATGCAGTCTATGGAGTTTAATGAGAGTGATTTTAGAAGAACAGAAGACAGATTAAATGTTTTAAATCATTTAAAAGCCAAATATGGAGACAGTATAGAAAAGGTATTGGCTCATCAGAAGGAATGCGAAGAAATTATTGACAGACTTACCAATTATGAAATGTATCGGGACGAACTTATTAAAAAAGAGCAGGAACTGTACAGGGAAGTAACAGACCTTTGTCAGAAAATTTCTGCAATCAGATTCGATGGTGCCAAGGTTTTGGAAGCAGAGATTGGAAAGGCTCTTTTAGAACTCAATTTCCTTCAGGTTCAGTTCGCAATATTGGTAGATGCATCGGAAGATAAAATTTCTGCAGATGGGTTTGATGATGTACAAATGGTAATTTCAACAAATCCGGGCGAAAGTATGAAGCCGCTTAAAAATGTGGTCAGTGGTGGTGAACTTTCCAGAATTATGCTGGCAATAAAAACCTGTCTTGCAACAAAAGATGAAATTGATACGCTTGTATTTGATGAAATCGATAGCGGTATCAGCGGAAAAACGGCGTGGATGGTTTCTGAAAAAATGGGTAAACTTGCAAAATCACATCAGCTTTTGTGTATTACACATTTGCCACAAATTGCGGCGAGAGCCAATGCACATCTTTTTATTGAAAAGAGCATAGAAAATGATGCAACCGTTACCGGAATTACAATGCTTTCCGAGGAGGAAAGTGTAGAAGAACTATCAAGAATGTTAGGTGGAATGAGCATAACCGAGGCTGTTAGAAACAATGCCATTGAAATGAAAAAAATGGCAAAAAATGAATTGTAAATTTTAGATATTTATTAAAGAAATTCATATAATAAGAAAGCGTGGTTTTAGAAAAAACTATGCTTTCTTTTTTAGGTTATAGGAAATTCCTATAACCTAAAAAAGATGCTCCGCAGGATGCGCAGCTCGCGGAGAGGAAATCAATTGCTTCGCAATACCGCTCGCGCGCGGAGATTGCGCATTGCGCAATCTTTTTTTCATTAAAAAATGATTTGCAGGAGGAAATTATGAAGAAAAATTTTTTGTTAATTTATAGGATTGTTTTAATTTCTCTTGTCAATTTTATTATAATTATAACTGCTGCTTATGTATATAAAACATATTATGATAAACTGCCGGGGACTATCATTTTGGAAACAAAGAAAGAACAGGTACTGTCCTATAATCTTCCGGTGAGCGGAACGGTTTATTTGATGGATGGAGAGGAAGCATTAGAGGCTTCTGCAAAAGCAATTTCAGAACTGGATTTCAGCTCAGATATTACGTTAGTGGCTTCCAGACCGCAAAGTTACATTATTAAGACAAGACTTTTTGGGTTTATTCCATTTAAAAGTGTAGATATTTCGGTTGTGGATGAAGTGCGTATTATTCCTATTGGAGTGCCGGTTGGAATTTATGCGAATACAGACGGACTTTTAGTAGTGCAAACCGGCGAATTTGAAAATGAAGCCGGCGTAAAGTGTTCACCATGCGAGAAGGTTATTATGCCCGGGGATTATATCCTGAAAATAAACGGTGATACTTTGGAGAGCAAATACCAGTTGGTAAACAGAATTGAAGAATGTGAGGGTGAAAGCCAGATTTTAACGGTTGAAAGAGGCGAGCAGGTTTTTGATGTGGAAGTAGTACCAAAGGAGAATGAGTCAGGAGAATATAAACTGGGGATTTGGGTGAAGGATAATGCGCAGGGAATCGGTACATTGACTTATGTTACTAGTTCAGGAGAGTTTGGAGCACTGGGACATGGAATTATAGATTTGGACATCCAGTCAATTTTAGAAATCAATGATGGTAATTTATATAAGGCAGAGATAATGGCCATTAAAAAGAGCGAAAAGGGTAGTCCCGGTGAAATGACAGGGGTTATTTTTTATGGACAAGATCCGTTAGGTGATATTGCATACAATTATGAAACCGGTATTTATGGACATTACGATCTTGAAAAACTGGATTATTTAATGAGAGGTATGAAAGATACTTCCATAACAGAAGGAATGGAAATTGCATATAAAAATGAAATTAAAGAAGGCGGGGCTGAGGTGCTTTGCACAATTAATGGGGAGACTCGATTTTTTGATATTAATATAGATAAAATTTTTATGAATGCTGAGAATGTTAATAAATCAATGAAAATAACCGTTACGGATGAAGAACTTCTTGCTATGACAGGTGGCATTGTGCAGGGAATGAGTGGCTCACCTATCATACAGAATGGGAAAGTAATTGGTGCCGTCACTCATGTACTAATTAACAATCCGGAAAAAGGGTATGGGATTTTTATAGAGGAGATGCTGGAGCATTGAGTCCAAGCAGAAAGCGGAAATAGCAGACAGCGTGAGCTAGCTCACAGGCTGCGCTGCTATTTTTGATTTC
>CAZMND010000125.1:0-4950 GCA_964567585.1 uncultured Lachnospiraceae bacterium | reverse complement strand
AACTTCCCCTTCACTGACCTGAATACCTTTTATTTTAATAATATATTGGTTAGGATTCAACTGGATATTATCACGCAAACGGATAATCGGTACAATAGTACCAAGTTCTAACGCAATCTGTCTTCGAATCATTACAACACGGTCCAGTAAATCCCCGCCCTGATTCACATCGGCCAGCGGAATAATACCATAACCGAACTCCAATTCAATCGGATCAACCTGCAAAAGGCTGTTAACATTTTCAGGCTGTCTGATTTCGTCCGCAGCAGCCTCTTCTTCTGCCACTTCTGCTTCGATTTTTTCTGAACCGATTGTTTTGGAAATAATATTTCCTACAATTATAAATACAACACCCAGTCCACAGAACAAATACCACTGAAGCGGTGTAAATATACCAAGTAAAATTAACGTGGCACCAACCAAATACAATGCCTTAGGAATTCCAAACAACTGTTTTACAAGCACTGTACCAAAATCGGCATCTTTGGAGCCTTTTGTTACAAGAATACCTGTAGACAGTGAAATCAAAAGGGATGGAATCTGTGATACCAGACCATCACCGATTGTTAAAATCGTATAGTGGTCAAGTGCCTCACTAAATTCCATACCACCTCGCAAAACACCCATAGCAATACCGCCGACAATGTTAACTACCGTAATAATAAGACCTGCCGTCGCATCTCCTTTTACGTACTTTACAGCACCGTCCATAGAACCGAAGAAGCTGGATTCTTCCTGAATCTTATCTCTTCGTCTTTTTGCTTCTGCATCTGAAATAGCACCGGTATTTAAGTCCGCATCAATAGCCATCTGTTTACCGGGCATAGCATCCAAGGTGAAACGCGCCGTTACTTCAGCCACACGTTCAGAACCTTTGTTGATTACCATAAACTGGATAATAATCAAAATAATAAATACAATAACACCAATAATCAAATCCCCGCCACCTACGAAGGAACCGAATACAGCAACAACGTTACCCGGATCACCGGTACTTAAAATAAGTCTCGTACTGGATACGTTAAGAGCAATTCGAAAGATTGTGGTGAACAAAAGAATCGTTGGATAAAAAGACATATCCAATACTTCTTTTGAAAACATACTGACAAACAGAATAACAAATGAAAAAGATATATTGATTGCCAGCAAAATATCCAATAAAAACGAAGGGATGGGAACAATCAACATAACAATGGCAGCCAAAAGATATGCGGCTACGCCCACATCGGCTTTTTGAAATTTCATGCTCTCATCCTCCTTTTCCTATATTTTAAACTTTTCCTTTCAAGTTGTATACAAATGCCAGTACCTCTGCCACTGCCTGATACAACTCCGGTGGAATCACCTGTCCTATATCCACATTGGCATATAACATACGTGCCAATGGTTTATTTTCAACAATTTCGACCTTGTTTTCCCGACCGATTTCCTTGATTCGCTGTGCCAGATGATCGGTTCCCTTTGCCACAACAAACGGTGCATCATATTGCTCCGGATCATATTGTACCGCCACTGCGTAATGCGTCGGGTTTGTGATAATGACGTCCGCTTTCGGAATATTCTGCATCATACGGCGCATAGAAGCTTCTCGCATTTTCTGCCTGATTTTTCCTTTAATCTGCGGATCACCTTCATCCTGCTTATATTCGTCTTTAATTTCCTGTTTTGACATTTTCATGTCTTCTTTGAACTTCCATTTCTGATAAACATAATCACCCGCAACAATCAACATATATACAAGTGTTATACGGATTCCAAGGTCTGCTACCATTTCGCCAATCAAACCTATCGCCTGAGACAGAGAAATTCCATACAGGATATACAAGTTCTGCCACTGATCCTTCAGATATGAATAGCTTACATAAGCAATAACGCCTATCTTCAAAAACGATTTTAAAAGTTCAACCAAAGAACTTAATGAAAAAATTCTCTTAAACCCACTAATTGGATTTAATTTGTTAAATTTAGGTTTTAAAGGTTTTGTTGTCGGTTTCCATTTTACCTGAATCAAATCTGATACAAAGGATAGAACAAAACCCACCAGCAAAAATGGTGCTGCTATTAAAATTATCTGAATCACACTAATCTGAAGTGCATATAAAATACTTTTAACCGGTATTTCACCATCATAATTTTTTGAATATTCCGGAATTCTGTTATATATAGTCGGAAACATCTCCATTAGACTGTTTCCTGTATTTCCAACCCATATCTTAAGCATCAGAAACAATGCCAATAAACAGGTACCATTGGCAACCTCTTTGCTCTTGGCAACCTGCCCTTTTTTTCTCGCATCTTTTAATTTTTTGGCAGTTGCCGGTTCCGTACGTTCACCGCCGGGACCATCTTTTGCAAAGAATTGCAAATTATATCTTAAAATCACGTCATACCCTCCACGAAGTCTACAACTATGACTTTCATCTGCGTAAATACAAAATCTGCCGCATTAGGCAGCATCGTCATTGCCAGAAGCAATATTCCAAGCCCCACAAGCATTTTTAACTGGATACCAACCGCAAACATATTCATCTGTGGTGATACCTTTGCCATAATACCTAAAATAGCGTTCAAAAGAATCATTGCACAAAATACCGGCAAACAAATTCGAAAACCGATTGTTAAATAATTTCCCATAAATTTAATCATGGAATTTAACAAATGTTCCCTGTCAAAAACCGCACCGTTTATCGGTATCAATGTATAGGTTTCCACAAGCGCCTTTAACAGATATTGATACATTCCGCTGACAATCAACATCAGGCTCATCGCATACTGATACAAAACACCGGAAATAGATGTTTCCTGATTGGTCTGCGGGTCAAACAATGTGGCCATCGCCATACCTGTTTCCATATCTATAATACTACCGGCAAAATTTACTACCGCCATACAGATATTGGCACCGAACCCTATAATCAACCCAACCATCGCCTCTTTTAATACGAGCACTGAATACTCCAGTATATTACTGTAAACAAGCGGCTCTATCGGCAAAAGAATCTGATATATCAAATAGGATACACATACACCCAGACCTATTTTAACCCGGTTCGGTGTATTACCCATATTGAAAAATGGTGCCAAATAAATAAAACAGGTAACTCGCACTAATATTAATAAAAATGTTAAAAGTTCATCATAAGAAAAAGTCAAATCAACCATAAGCTACCTTATAAACATTGTAAAATCGCCCCATAGCTGTACCATATATTCAATCATACTGTTTAACATCCAATGTCCCAAAACAAGAATTGCCAAAAATATACTTATAATTTTAGGTACAAATGTCAAGGTTTGTTCCTGAATAGAGGTTACAGTCTGAAAAATACTGACTAACAGACCCACAACTAATGAAACAATCAAAACAGGGGCTGCAACTTTTATGATTAGAAACAAAGCTTCCTGTGTAATCATCGAGACGTCATCGACTGTCATAGCGCATACCTCCTATCAATAAAACGTTCGTACCAGATTTCCGATTATCAAATTCCATCCGTCTGCCAATACAAATAACAATATTTTAAATGGCATAGAAATTGTAGTAGGTGGTAACATCATCATACCCATACTCATCAGCACGGATGAAACAACCATATCTATTACCAAAAATGGTATGTAAATCAAAAAGCCTATAATAAAAGCTGTTCTAAGTTCACTGACTACGAAACTCGGAATTAAAATAGAGTTTGGTATGGAATCCAATTCTCCATCCCATGTTGTTCCTGAAATTTCCATAAACATTTGCACATCCTTTGTCTGTGTCTGTGCATACATAAACTCTCTAAGCGGCTGAATACCAATCTCAATCGCTTCTTCCTGCGTAAGTTCGCCTTCTAAATATGGCGTATACGCAGTTTCATTAATTTCACTGATAGCCGGACCCATAATAAAAAACGTCAAAAACAGCGCCAACCCTATTAAAACCTGGTTAGGTGGTGCCGTATTTGTATTCAGTGCTGCTCTTGTAAAGTGTAGCACTATAATCACACGCGTGAACGAGGTTAACATAATAAGCAGTATCGGCGATATTGCAATTAACGTCAACGTAATTAAAATTTGCAATGAGCCGGAAATACTACCGTTTCCACCCTCTGCCGTTATCGTCACCGTGTTCGCTATATTCTGTTCTCCCAGTTCATCCGAATCCATTGTTCCCGGATCATTAATATGCGTCTGCTCCGTTGTTGTACCATCTAAATCACCGGTCCCTGTCGCATACGCATAAGTTCCGTTTCCAATAAATAATATGCCTGCCAAAACCAGCAGGCATAATACTTTTTTAATTTTCATTCCGGAAAAAAAATTCTTCATATCTTTCGCCTACTTTTCTTCTTCTAGACTATCTGTTTTTTCCAGTGTTTCTGTTTTATCCGATGCTTTACCGTTTCTAAGGCTTACAAGTATTTCCTTAAAACTTTTACCCTCGTTTGTATCTTCCGGGAATGTAATATCATCTTCCTCTAAAGCGGTCAGCAACGTAACAGCATCCTTAGATACTGCTATCGCTACATATTTTTTACCAATTTTAATAAGTTGTACGTATTTGGTCTGGGAAATTTTACAAGTTTCCAAAACCTCGATATTCTTCCCGGTGCTTTGCACCTTTTGATAATTTGCTATGTATTTTGTAGTAAACAGCGTAATTGCTATAACAAAAACGAAAATGAGCAATACAGTTATTAAATCAAGAAATGAGTTATACCCACCTGTTGTTAATAACATATTAACCAACTACTTTCTTAACTGCTTCCAATACACGTTCTGCCTGGAAAGGCTTAACGATAAAGTCTTTTGCTCCGGCCTGAATTGATTCAATAACCATTGCCTGCTGACCCATAGCAGAACACATAATAACTTTTGCGCCGCCATCAGCTGCTTTGATATTCTTTAATGCCTGAATACCGTCCATTTCCGGCATTGTAATATCCATCAATACTAAATCCGGTTTCA
>CAZMND010000124.1:0-4953 GCA_964567585.1 uncultured Lachnospiraceae bacterium | reverse complement strand
CGCATTTCCAAAAGTAATAACATCTCTAATAGTTCCGCCCATCAAATAATTTCCCTGCGGAACATAAGCAAAAAGACGTTTCCATTCCTTTATCGGCAGTTTTTCTCCATCCCTTGTCGAAAGGCTGATTGCACCTGCATTTGGCTCATACACACCCATAAGCAGCTTAAGCAATGTGGATTTTCCGCAGCCGGACAAGCCGGTAACTGCAACATAATCTCCCTTATCAAAGAAAATGTTCACATTCTCTAAAATATGCTCCTCATCCTCAGACACATAAGAAAAGGATACATTGTCAAACGAAATACTTGCCAGTCTTTCATCATACAACGCCCTTGCTTCATAAGCTGTTTTTACCGGGGTTTCATCTGCTTCTTTATAAGCTTCCACTTCCATCAGTCTTTCTGCACTGGCAATCATAGAATAGTATTTCGGCACAAAACCACTGATATTTGCAAGTGGTGTCTGCAACCTTCCGATTAACTGCATAATAGCTGTCAGTGTTCCATAGCTGACAACGCCATTCAAAATCCCATAACCACAGTAAGCAATCCCAAGTAAATACATACCATTCATTGCCGCCGAAAAACCGGTATTACAAATGTTGGAGACAATGCCTTTTCTGATTCTGGCTTTTTTGTGGGCATTAAGACCGGCTTTAGCGCCTTCCATGGCCGCTTTCTCCATCCCAAAAACACGAAGCACAAGCATACTGCTGATGCGCTCCTGTAAGTACACTCTCGTCTCTCCGTCACGCTCCTGCATCTGTTTGTGAAACACCTTCAATCTTCTTCTAAAAATCAGTGTTACAATCAAAAACAAAATCCCACACGGTACAATTACATACGACAATTTGGGCTGTAAAACAAATATCATAATAAGCGCACTACCCATTTGTACAACCATCCCAAAAGCGCCCGGGAAAATATCCGTAAGGCCATCCGCACATACTGTCGTATCCGACGTCATACGATTCATCCACTCTTCCGAATGTATCTTCGTAACGCTCGCATAATCCTTATAAAGCACCTGTTTAAAAAGGCGTTCTTTCAGTGCATTGGTCAGATTACTTCTGGTGCTTTCCTCTAAATAACGCAGAACCATCCGCAAAACAACCAACAACAAAATCAGTGATGCAAACAATATCACTCCCACAAAAAAACCGTGACGATTTTTCGCCACGGCATTATCAATCATATATTTCATGACAAGTGCGTAGCAAACAACTCCTCCACTGATGACCGCCTGAAGAATCATCAATACAGCAACTATGAACTTGTGTCTTCCTGCCACCTTCAAAAGCCAGCCTATTGCACTCTTGTTTGTCATTTATTTATCCCTTTTAATCAATTTCTTAACGATTGCTTTCATTTTCGTTTTTACTTTTGTCATAAACTTGCGAAGCGGGTAGAAAAAATACCACACACGCGAATAAATACGATATCCCAAATGATTTACGGAATATTCCTTTCCTTTTCTCACAAAAGAAGTCATAACACCAATGATATCGTCATCAGTGATTCCATATTCTTTTTTAAGACAGTTATCGCCCAAGATAACATAATCATTTTCACGTACTTCTACAACACGGTGTAAAACATAATGCGCCGGCGGTCTCCGATACAAAACCACGTCGTATTTCTTGCATTTACCCTGTCTTTTTGTCACTGTAAACAAATCTCTTCCTTGCTTGATAAGCGGAAGCATACTTACACCCACGTTTGTGTATGTAAAAGAACCATTTCTCTCTAATTCCTCTTCATAAGTTGTTTTAATCATTTATCGCACCTATCTTACGGAGTGTATCCAAAACCATTTCAACATCCTTTTCAATCACTTCACGCGGTGCATCGTACTTTTCAAGCATCTTATCAACAATATCGTCTTTTGTCACAACTTCTTTTAAGCATTCCACAATAAAACCTGCTGTTTTATTGCTTCTGATAAGACCATTAAAGGTATCACTACCGGTTGTAACAGTAATGTGTTCTCCGTCACTGTTATGTGTAATAAATGCTTCGCTTAATTTCATAATCTGCCTCCGTTTTGGCTTTTATTTTTCACTATTCATTCCCGTGTAGGCCACAACCGCCGCCTCAGGGTCCATATTACAGCCAAGGCTGTAAAACGCGGTTTTTTCCAACAGTTTGTCCACCAGCTTCATTGTCGCAAGGAGCGATGCCGGATTTGTCGGACGATAGACCTGCTGCACCAGCATACCATAAATATCGCGAGGTTTTACCTTTTCGATATGATTGGTTGTATCCCTTGAAAGCACACAGATTGCTTTTAAAGGAACAGATGTATTGGTGTTCAAATTGTGTTTTCCGGCCCATGGAGTTCCATACACAATTACTCCTTCATCCGTCACTTGAAGCAAAGGCTTATCATCGTTAATCATAACCGCCCTGTCTTTAAAATGCTTTAACCACAAATCTGTATGTGTAGATTTACCCGTACCGCTTTTCGCTGTAAAAAGATACCCAATTCCATCTACCGCAATTACGGAACCATGGTACAATAGGATATCATATTTTAACATTTCTTCTGTAATCTTGCGATAAACCGCAAGAGTTTCCAGATATTCAGACGGATACGATCTTCCTGTGATTCCCGCCAATTCGTCCTCACGTTTCGACTTTTCGGTTTCATAGAGAATATCCGTCTCGTATGTCCTGACAGTAAAGTCTTCCGATTCATCAGTTTCATACCCTTTACAGTACTCTCTGATATAATCATAGAGCGGCTGTATCAAAATCACTTTCCCTGCCAGTTTTATTTTAAAGGCTTCTGCCCTATTTTTCGTTGTCAATTTAATTTCCTCTTGTCTATCTATTGTACCGGTATAAACGGTAATTCGATTACATCTACAGAAGGTGTCTGTGGTGGAAGCTCGGGAGTTTCCTGTGGTGCTTCACTTGGTGTATCTGTAGGTGCCTTTGTGTTTGTATCCGGCGTGGTTGTGGAAGTTCCTGTATCTGTACTTGGTGTCGTTTCAGGTTCCTTAGCCTCTGTATTCTGAGCAGACCCGGTATCTTCCTTCTTCACATCTTCTGTATCAACCTTTGAATCGTCGGACACTCCTTCCTTATCATCTGCTTTGGAAATTTCGTCTGTTTTTACTTCTTCATCCTGTGCATTTTCAATTTCGTTGTCTGCTGTAGCATCCTTCGTCTTGTCATCGTTCTTACCGCAGGCAACAATTACAAAACTTAATAATAAGAGCAATATTCCATATTTAAATTTTTTCATTGCATCTTTCCTCTTTTCTTAAAACAACAGGCATCGCAAAGGCGATGCCTGTCGGTAATGACTTATTATATTGGCTGATCCAATAAACCGTTACTTGTAGTAATGATATCTTCTGATTCAAATTCAACTACTTCCATAACTGGAACTTCATAAATTTCTTTCATTTTCATAAACCTCCTTATTTGTCACCTATGTAAGCAATTGCTGCTTTATTATAATCATAAAGTGCATATGCTACATTCTTTAAATTGTCGCTATTGTCATTAGCAAGAACACTATAGCAATACGACAATGCACTACAAGTGATTGTAGCTTCCTGACCATTAACTGTTACTACAACTGTCTGTGTATTATCCAACTGTGATGCATTCAAATTAGCTACAGGGATAACATAATTAAGTCCTGATGCACTTGTTGCACCTTCATTAAGAACAATACTACTTGCTTCACTAGCTGTTGTAAATTTAATATTCAATGTAGTTTCTGATTCCAATACAAGGTTAGCTTTTTCGTCTGTTAAAATTGAATTTTCATCTGTAACAGTAGCTTTATATGATTCTAAATCGCCGGCATCATATGTTCCTACAGCTAATGTAATTCCTTCATTTGCTAAGTTTCCTATATTAAAACCAAAATATGTCTGTGAAGCAGCACCATAGTTAAGCATAGCTTTTACAAATGTTGCTTGAGCTTCACTTCCCGGATTTGCAAGTAATTCATCCGCATATGTTCTTGCTGAATATGTATACGCTGTACCTGCATTTCCACCTGAGATAATCTGTGCTGTAATTGTACTGGCCATTTCTTTAGCTGCCACTTTACACGTAAATACACGATAATCTCCATCTATCTCTGCATCATCCACTTTTACCTGAGAAGTCGAACCATCAGTAACTGTAAACTGCATATATGCATCTTCGTCAGCTTTTACATCATCTGTCAATTCCATATAGAATTTAACACCAACTTTACCATCTAATGCTAAACTGTGACCTGCAACAGCACTCATTCCATCTATGTAAGCATCACACAAATCACAAGCTCCATTTGAATTTGCATCTATATGCGACCATGCACCATCGGATTCTCCCCATCCCGTAACAGTATATAAACAACCATTTGTAGATGTTGAAAGTATTAAGTCACTTGTTTGATTCCACTTACCACCCCAGTGACTACCATTCGGATCATTTGTTACCGTTTCTTTTGCATAACTTGGGTTCATTCTGCAAAAAATTACACTCGTATACCCAGCTGGTACAATACCCTTATAATTATCATTTTCAACTTCCATCACTGTCCATCCGGCACTTCCCGAACCGCCGAAATAGTATGCTGCAAACCATGCACTATCTACATCCCATGGCCCTGGATCAAGATAAACAGTCGTGCCTTCAGCTGCATTACTTGTCATAGGTAACATACTACACATAATAACGAGTGTAAGAACAAAACCTAAGACTTTTTTCATTACGTTAACTTTTGTTTTCATAAAAAAATATCCTCCCATATTTTTAGTCATAATATACTAAATATACTTTAGCACCACGCAATTCAAAAGACAAGACCATAATTCAAAAAATTAGATAAAAGTTAAAATTGTCACACACTTTTATCCAAGCTTCGAAAGGATATTCTTCTCATTACGCTTTGTAAATTCACTCAATGAATATGAACTTTTTGACAATTCATAAACCTTTT
>CAZMND010000123.1:0-5147 GCA_964567585.1 uncultured Lachnospiraceae bacterium | reverse complement strand
GCATCACCTGCGGATAGCTTCTCCAGCTGCAAGACCCCTGTCGAAACCTTTACTATCCCTTATTAAATTTTTATCTAATTTAATTATATAAAATTAAAAATTAAAGTCAATAAACTGCTATAAATTTCTAATTTTAAAATCACGCTCATTTTCACGACGTTGGTCCTTCTTGGCAATATCCTGACGTTTGTCGTATAGCTTTTTACCCTTGGCAAGACCTATTTCCATTTTTGCCTTTCCACCAGAAAAATATACCTGAAGAGGCACTAAGGTGTAGCCCTGCTCTGCCAGTTTGCCGGCCAGTTTGTTGATTTCATATTTATGAAGCAAAAGTTTTTTCACACGAAGCGGGTCTTTGTTAAAAATATTCCCTTTTTCGTATGGGCTGATATGCATACCATATGCAAACATTTCTCCGTTTTCAATACGGATAAAAGATTCCTTGATACTGCATTTTCCCATACGAAGGGATTTTACTTCCGTTCCGTGAAGAGCAATTCCTGCCTCATACTTATCTTCTATAAAATAGTCGTGATATGCTTTTTTATTATTTGCAACAAGCTTTAAATCTTCCTTGCCCATAATACTCTCCTAATTTTCGTCCTCGTCTATAATTGTAAAGTCCACCGTTCCAAGCATTCGGTCAACGCCCTTTACTTTAACAACCACGCGCTGTCCGAGCTGATATTTCTTACCGAAATCTTTGCCCACAAGTTCATACTTTTTCTCATCATAAAGGAAATAGTCTCCCGGAATAGTGGATACATGTACAAGACCTTCTACAGTATTTTCCAATTCCACGTACATTCCCCACGCAGTAATGCCGGAAACAACACCATCATAAACCTCGCCGATATGCTCTTCCATATATTCGGCTTTCTTTTTCTTGTCTGTTTCACGTTCCGCTTCTTCTGCTCTTCGCTCTGTCTGGGAAGAATGTTTGCTGACCTCAAACAAAATACTGTTGTAATGTGAAAGCCTACTATGGCTCATTTTTCCACGCAGTGTTTCCTTGATAATTCTATGAATCTGCAAATCCGGATAACGTCTGATTGGTGAAGTAAAATGACAATAATACTGACACGCCAGACCAAAGTGACCTGTACACTCGGTACCGTATTTCGCCTGTTTCATACTCCTTAATGTTAATCGGCTAATCATCACTTCTTCTTTAGTTCCCTCAATACTGCCAAGTAACTTCTGCAGTTCCTTCGGATGAATTTCATCCTGGGATACCTTTAAATTATATCCATAATTTTTAATAAAAAGACGAAGTTTTTCAATTTTTTCATTGTCCGGATATTCGTGGGTACGATATACGAACGGACTTTCCAGCCAGAAAAAATGCTCCGCCACGGTTTCGTTGGCAACTAACATAAAATCTTCAATGAGCTTTGTTGCTGCATTTCTTTCATATGGCTTAATCTCCAGTGGGTGACCTTCCTTGTCCAAAACAATCTTTGTTTCCGGAAAATCGAAATCAATACTGCCACGTTTATGACGTTTTGAACGTAAAATATCTGCAAGCTCCTGCATTTTGAAAAACATCGGAACGAGGTCCGGATATTCTTTTTCAAACTCAGCATCGCCTTCCGTCAAAATACGGTTAACCTGAGTGTAAGACATACGCTTGTTAACACAGATTACACTTTCTGTAATTTTGTGGTCAACAACAATGCCTTTTTTATCAATAGTCATAAGACAGCTTAAAGCAAGCCTGTCCACTTTTTCATTTAAAGAGCAGATGCCGTTTGACAGTGCATGTGGAAGCATCGGGATAACCCTGTCAACCAAATACACACTGGTACCACGTTTTAAGGCTTCTCTGTCGAGAGCCGAATTCTCCTGTACATAGTTCGTAACATCAGCAATGTGCACGCCAAGATGATACCCTTCTTCGTCCTCGTACAAGCTGACCGCGTCATCCAAATCCTTGGCGTCCTCGCCATCGATGGTTACCATCATAAGGTCGCGAAGGTCACATCGACCTGCCATATCCGCATCAGATACGTCCTTTGCCACTCTTTCTGCCTGATTTAAAACCTTTTCCGGAAATTCAAGCGGTAATTCAAATCCTCTTATAATAGATAAAATATCTACTCCCGGGTCATTGATATGGCCTAAAATTTCCACAACCTTACCTTCCGGATTTTTGCCGTTTTTACCATAGTCAGTGATTTCCACAACTACCTTGTGTCCATCAACCGCTCCTTTGCTTCTTTCCACGGACACAAACACATCGCCTGCGATTTTGGTATTGTCCGGCACAACAAAGCCATAGCCCTTGCCAGCCTTCCGGAAGGTTCCAACAACCTGCGTCATTCCTCTGGATACTACGCTTAACACCTTGACTTCCTGTCGTTTACCGGCAGTTTTCGGTAACAAGTCCACAAGGACAGTATCTTTATGAAAAGCACCGTTCACATACTGCTCAGGCACATAAAAATCTTCTTCCTGCCCCTCCACCTCTACAAAGCCAAAGCCTTTGGCGTTACTGATAAAGGTCCCTTGGAAAATATGTGGCTGTGCCTTAATGTATTTGCCCTTCTGGCTAAGACTGATTTTCCCTTCTTTCAAAAGTTCATCTAAAACAAGGCGCAAATCGTCCCTGTCTTCCTTTTTGACCTGCAAAAACATTGCCAGTTCCTTTTCCTTCATCGGAACATACATTT
This sequence comes from uncultured Lachnospiraceae bacterium, assembly GCA_964567585.1. Classification (GTDB taxonomy): domain Bacteria; phylum Bacillota; class Clostridia; order Lachnospirales; family Lachnospiraceae; genus CALZKI01. The sequence goes on along the minus strand of CAZMND010000123.1, from coordinate 2,475 downwards.
CATCTTCAAGCAACTCTACAATTAACTTTTTTCTTTTTTCCAATGCTTCCTTATTCATAAAATTTCCCTTCTCAAATAAAATCTCGCTTGCGAGATTTTCCGCCTGCGGCGAGTCGCTTATGCGACTTCTTCCGCATCGCCACAGTGCGATCCTGCGGAGCATATTTTTTAGAAAAACACAGTTTTTCTAAAAAATAAAGCACCCTCACTTACGCAAGAGTGCTTAATCAACCTAGAATCTTGAAATATTAAGTACAACAGATAAAAGAATGAAGGCTATTGCCAACCATTTTGTAATCTTTACTAACATTCCGTCCATAGAACGTCCTTTGTTCTTACCCCAGTATGTTTCTGCTGCACCACTGATTGAGCCGAGACCGGCACTTTTTCCTTCTTGCATTAATACTAAAATCACTAAAGCGATAGATACGATAATATATACAACTGTCAAAACAATTTTTAAAACTTCCATTTTGCACCTCCTAATGTCAAGCATTAATCAGTGTATCACAGAAATTTACGTTTTTCAACTAGAATTTGTAATTTATTTCCTCTTCTATCTGAAGTAAACGATTGTATTTTGCTACACGTTCACTTCGTGCAGGCGCGCCTGTTTTGATTTGTCCCGCATTTAATGCAACTGCCAAATCGGAAATGGTAGTATCTTCCGTTTCACCGGAACGGTGGGATATAATCGTTCTAAAACCATTCTGCTGTGCCATTGTGACCGCATCCATTGCTTCTGTCAACGTACCAATCTGATTTACCTTAACCAAAATAGCATTTCCGGCCCTTAGCTGAATTCCGGCTTTTAACCTCTTTGTATTTGTTACAAACAAGTCATCTCCCACTAACTGCATATTTCCGCCAAGACGTTTTGTAAGTGCCTGCCAACCATCCCAGTCTTCTTCATTCAAACCGTCTTCAATCGAAAAAATAGGGAATTTACTTGCCAGACTTTCATAGTAAGCAATCATCTCTTCCGAGGTTCGCACCACCTTCTGTCCAAGCATCTGACTCTCTCCCGGAAAATAATACAGCTTGCTTTCTTCATCAAAAAGTTCGGAAGCTGCCGCATCAATTGCAAACACAAAATCTTCGCCCACTTTATAGCCACTTGCTTTTATCGCTTCCGAAATTAAGACTAATACATCTTCCGTATTACCAAGGTTTGGTGCAAAACCACCTTCATCTCCCACCGCCGTAGAAAGTCCTTTTGCCTTACAAAGACCTTTCAAATTGTGATACACTTCCGCGCATCTTCGAAGTCCGTCTTTAAAATTTGGTGCATTAATCGGCATAATCATAAATTCCTGCAAATCCACAGTGTTGTCGGCGTGAACGCCACCATTTAAAATGTTCATCATCGGAATCGGTAATTTGTGGCCGTTGCTACCGCCAAGATATCTGTAAAGCGGAATTCCAAGCGCATTGGCCGCTGCTTTCGCACAGGCAATGGAAACGCTGAGCATAGCATTTGCACCTAAATTTGCCTTGTTGTCTGTTCCGTCCAGTTCCAACATTGTTTCATCAATCATTCTCTGCAAAAACGCATTTTTTCCAACCAATGCATCTTTGATTTTGGTATTCACGTTCTGAACAGCGTTTTCTACACCGAGACCAAAGTATCGCACCTCGCCGTCTCTCAGTTCCACAGCTTCAAATTTACCGGTACTTGCCCCAGATGGTACAGATGCAGTTCCTTTGATGTAGTTTAATTTTCCCTCAGGCTGAACCGTCACTTCTGCCTGAACCGTCGGATTTCCTCTGGAATCTAAAATTTCTCTTGCGTGCACATTGATAATTTTCAAATACATAAAATATACCTCCATAATCATTATTACTAGATTTCCCTTTATGATATGAAAATATGCAGAGAAGAGATATGCGTTGCCTCGTCGCCATCACAAATAAGAGCCCTTGCTTTGGCTTATGCCAGAACAAAGGCTCAGATACATTCAATTATTTTTTAATGAGTAATGATTCACCTGTCATTTCAGCCGGTTTGTTAAGTCCCATAATTTCAATTAATGTTGGGATAATGTCTGCAAGACAACCGCCTTCTTTTAATGTGTAAGCTTCATCGTAGTTTACTAAGATGAATGGAACAGGGTTTGTTGTGTGCGCTGTGAATGGTTCGCCTGTTTCGTAATCAACGAGCTGTTCAGCGTTACCGTGGTCAGCACAGATAAACATTGTTCCGCCAACTTCTAAAATAGCGTCTACTGCTTTACCAACACATTCATCAACTGCTTCAACTGCTTTTACCGCAGCTGCTTCAACACCTGTGTGACCAACCATATCCGGGTTAGCAAAGTTGATAATGATTACATCATATTTATCAGATTTGATTGCTTCTACTAATTTGTCACAAACTTCGTAAGCACTCATTTCCGGTTTTAAGTCGTAAGTTGCTACATCTTTTGGTGAGTTAACCAAAATTCTGTCTTCGCCTTCGTTTGGCTGTTCTACACC
>CAZMND010000122.1:0-5152 GCA_964567585.1 uncultured Lachnospiraceae bacterium | reverse complement strand
AAGAAATCTATGGAAAAGCTAAGGAACTTGTTCCTGTACTTCCTAAGGATGAAATCACAAAACTCATTATCAAGCAGGCTATTGACCAACTTAACAGCGCTTCTGCTACAGTTGAGTCGCTCCGAATCCTCATGAATGAGACAGCAGCCAAACTCCCGGAATATCCCATTGTCATGGAAATGAAAGGTGTTGGTTCATCACTTGGCCCTCAGTTGATGGCTGAGATTGGTGATGTTTCCCGTTTTACTCACAAAGGTGCTATTACTGCTTTTGCCGGTGTAGACCCCGGTGTTAATGAATCCGGATCCCATGAACAAAAAAGTGTTCCCACCTCAAAGCGAGGCTCTTCTGACCTTAGAAAGACCTTATTTCAGGTAATGGATGTCTTAATTAAAACACATCCACAGGATGACCCTGTGTATCAGTTCTTAGACAAGAAACGTACTCAAGGTAAGCCCTACTATGTCTACATGACGGCAGGTGCTAACAAGTTTCTAAGAATCTACTATGGTCGAGTGAAAGAATATCTTGCATCTCTTCCAGAATCCTAATTGTCCACTATGATTTGTAGACCAGCACTGGTGTGGTGGTCTTATTTTGATACCTAATTTTCAACCTGTATAAAATTTTCTAAGTTCATTAATTTAGCCTTGACTTTTTATTTGCAGGCTTGTTTTCTTAATTAGAAATCCTTTTCCTAATATGCAGATACTTCTGCTACTTCTTATTTCGGTATGTAAATCTTCATACTAAATAGACTTGTTGTGAACCGCCCTTATTCTGTTGTAAAGCAAAAAATAAAAGACTAAATTCATACTTTTATGTATAAACTCAGTCTCTTATTCATTACTCAATCATCAACATAACCGTCAATGTAAATTTATTTTCTTCTTGGCTTATATCAATATCTCCATAATATTTTTTCGCCACTTTACGGATATTAGTAAGACCAAAACCATGGCTACCTTTATCTTTCTTTGTTGTCTCCGGAAGACCCGTTTCATTATCTGTTTCAACGTACTTTTGGGTGCAGTTGGTAATTTCCAGCATATAAGCATTTTTCTTTCGATAGGCAGATATGGAAATATACGGATTATCACATTCCTCTACGGCTTCAAAAGCATTCTCGATAGCATTATTTAATATCACACTAACATCAAAAGCATTAATACTTGTATCAGTCGGATAAACAAATTTACACTCAAATTCGATTCCTTTTTCCTTAGCCTCTTTCTGTTTTTGTGTCAAAATCACATCCGTAACAGGATTTCCGGTCTTAATTCCTTCCATACTCTCACAATACGTAAGTTTTAGTTCTTTTAAGTACTTTTCGAATTCCTCTGTTTCGTTTTTTATAAAAAGACTTTCCAACACAGAAATATGATTTCCCATATCGTGTTTTAATGCCCTCATATCACCATATAATTTTTCAACTTCAATAATATGCTGCTTTGTATTCTCTATCTGCTCGACAAGCAAGATATTCTCTTTTTCCTCACGCTGCTTTTCCTTTAGTTTCTGATATATTCCTATGGCAATAAGTATAGTTGCAAAAGAAACTATCTGGTATATCACACGCAAAAAAGTATATCCCGGATGAACATTCCAGATATAAACTTCCATATCTTCCACATACACATTAGAAAAGAAATTAAAAGTAAAATAGCCTATCATTACTGTCAATAAGGTAGTAAAAAGCAATATTAACTCTTTGCCGGACATATCTTCTTTTTTATTCACATACAACTTATGAATCAGTTTTATGGCCAGATACATTACCACCACAGCAACAGCGTAATATACCAGTTCCACAATGATATATACTATCAATTGTTTTACCGGTTTCGTAAGCATATATGGTGTGTTGATAAACAGTGCAAACATAATGTCCCTTAATACCAACGTAACACCATAAACCACCCACCTCAGCAAGTACATGGAAGTCGCTAAAAACACTTTCTGCTTAATGTTTTTTCTTTCCAGCAAACACATCGTGGTAAACGCCACAAGTATTCCAAGAAGATACGGTAATACAATCTCTTGTGGCACAAGGTAAAAAATAAGCATTGCTAATGAATAACTTATTCCCACGTAATAAGTCTTTCTTTTCACAAACGGCTTTACAAACCTATACATTAACCATCCTTCTACCCATATATTTATTATGGCTATTACCCCGTTTGCAATCTTCCAATAAGTTTCTATATTCTCCATAAACAATTACCCTCTTCTCTGATTGTACCTCATATACTTTTTAACAAATTCAGGATATTTCTGCTTTGCCATAAGGGCAGTTCCTTTTTCCAGATAAATTGTAGTCGCATCATATTTTTCAACGTACTTAAAATTAACAAGATATGCTCTGTGTGGTCTAAAAAAACCTTCTCCTGCCACTGCCTCAAGGTCAGACATTTTCCCATAATACTCTATTTCTTCATTCATCTTATGGATAACTACCTTACGGTTAAATACTTCCGCATAGACAATATCATCTATCGTTACTTTGATGTGCACTCCGCCGTTATTTATCATAAGGTATTTTTCTTCAGGTTCTTTGGCAGTCGGCTGCTTCGCATTCCAATCTTCTATGGTTCTATGAAGTACTTCTATAAACTTCGCATCATCAATAGGCTTTACGATATAATTAAACGCTCCTACATCAAATGCCTGAAACACATACTCTTCCACAGCTGTTACAAAAATAATGATTACGTTCTTATCCTTCTTGCGAAGTTCTCTGGCTGTTTCCATACCATTCTTTCCAGACATTTGAATATCCAAAAATAAGATATCTATGTGTTTATCCGATAAAAGCAATTCGTTTCCTGAACTATAAAAAATAATAGTTGCATCTGGGCATTGTTTAGCTACCTTATTTGCTATTAACTCCCTAATGTTCTTTTCATCATCACATATTGCTATTCGCATAGGATCACTTCCTTTGAAATTCTTGTCAGTTTACATTATATCGGAACCTATACTATGATTCGATACCCAAATGTTGTGAATCGACCTTTTTGTGGTGTGAAATATAAATAGATAGTATCAACGTATATTATAGAATACTGCCAAATTCTTCCTCATTTCTCAAAGGATTATGGCTTTCCACCCATTTCCGATATATATAAGAGGCTATCTAAATTAAGTTCCAAATACCTCAACAAACAATAACAAACTTATAAAAAGGAGAACCTTACATATGAATACCCTTGTTCCTATTACTGAAAACTATCTTGAATATTGTAAATCACAGAAAAGACTAGACAATAAGACAATCAAAGCGTATCGAATTGCTTGCTATCCTACTATTTTACATCCGTTTCGCCAAATACCATTATTTATAATCCCGTCACTCTCCCACCAACATATCTTCTATAACTCTTCTAATCGTATAAATTTCAAGTGGGTTTGCCATCGTTTCATATGTAAAAATCACATCTTTTCCGGGCAAATATCCATTCGCAGTATACATATTAGTCTTCTTGACAAAATCATTAGCATAAACAGGATCATCCATCCGTCCTGCGTGTTCCCAATACCAAATCTTCCCGGTGTGAACATTCAAAATTGTAAAATCCGGATAAATTGTTTTTATTTTTCTATCAACTAACACTTCCAGTGGTTTCTCATATTTGTATAAGATATCTTTTCTATGCTGATATAAAATATTGGCTACGATGACTTCCGATTTTGACCTCACGTACTCTCCCTGTTCCGTTTCATACCGAAGATTTTCCGGATGAAAACTATTACCGGTATATTGTTCCGAATTCCACTGTCTAATTCGCTCCTCTTCACTAATCACCAACGGTTTAATTAATTTCTTTCTCACCCCGCTCAAATTCTCATAAATTTCTTGTATGTCTTCTGGATGATATTGTTGTATCAAATTCTTTAAGGCAGACACATTTCTCATAAGCACCCCCTTAATTGCAGAATAATACTGCTTTTGAGCCAGTTCTTTGATTAATGAAACATTCTCCTTTTTGATATACTTTCGCTCCCACGACTTGTTGTTTTCACCCCTAAATTGCTGGTAGAAATAAGTCTTTTTACCCTTATTTTGATATTTTAAGCAACCTTCGGGGGCATTCTTTTGAAATTCTTCAATTTTTCTTAACATTTCTTCTAACTTTTTTAATTCTTTTCCTGCTTCTTTTTGCAATTTATCCGTAATGAATTCCTCCTTTTCTTACCATTGGTTATGATTTTTGTTTGGTGGGTAGATAGTTTAACTGTGATTTTTAGATGCTTTCTTACCATAGGAGTATAGAAACTTCTTATGGGTAGACACTTTCCCGGATTTTGAACCATTTTGATGTATTTTCTTCTTACCATGAGAATTGTTTTCTTTTGTATGGGCAGACGCCAACTGAAAATGTTTGAAATTTCTCTAGCCATAGGATTAGAAATAGACTTTATGGGTAGAACCCAACCTAAGATTGGCATATGCGGCCCTGAAAACAGGCCAACAATAGGCCGGAACATGCCAAAAATGCCCATAGATTATAAAATATCTACCCCACAATATGTGGGGTAGATAAGAAATTGTTAGAATTATTATTTAGAATTCAAAAAAGCCTGCGCAGCAGCCAATCTTGCGATTGGAACTCTGAATGGAGAACATGATACATAATCAAGACCGAGTTTGTGGCAGAATTCAACGCTTGTAGGGTCACCGCCGTGTTCACCGCAGATACCAACGTGTAATTTTTCGTTAGCCGGTTTACCAAGCTTGATAGCTGTTTCCATTAATTTACCAACACCAGACTGGTCTAATCTTGAGAATGGATCGTTTTCGAAAATCTTAGCGTTGTAGTATGCATCTAAGAATTTGCCTGCGTCATCACGAGAAAAACCAAATGTCATCTGTGTTAAGTCATTTGTACCGAAGCAGAAGAAATCAGCTTCTGTAGCGATTTCGTCAGCTGTTAATGCTGCTCTTGGGATTTCAATCATTGTACCCACTTCGTATTTGAGGTCTGAACCTGCTGCTTTAATTTCAGCGTCTGCTGTTGCTACTACGATATTTTTAACGTATTTTAATTCTTTTGTATCACAAGCAAGCGGAATCATGATTTCAGGTGCTACTGTCCATTCAGGATGTTTCTTCTGAACATTGATTGCTGCTCTGATAACTGCTTTTGTCTGC
>CAZMND010000121.1:0-5332 GCA_964567585.1 uncultured Lachnospiraceae bacterium | reverse complement strand
GACATAAGGTACTAAACTCATCTTTTATTCCTCCTTATATTTTGGTTATGGCACCCATTTTAGAAAAATGGATGCCACACTTAACTTTTTTAGACTTATTTTTCTTTTGCGTTTGCTACTACAAATTCAACTGCTTTTCTTACAGTGATGTCTTTCTTAACTTCTGCAGCATGTTTTTCGCCAAGTAATTCTTTTACTTTATCAGCTTCCATCTGGTACATTTCAGCCATTTTTCCGATTTCTTCATCATATTCTGCATCTGTTACTTCGAATTTTTCAGCTTCTGCAATTGCTTCTAAAACTAATCTTGACTGGATACGTCTTAAAGCCTGTGGTTTAACCTGTTCCATTAATGTATCAACTGTTAAACCTGTGAACTGCATATACTGTTCCATTGAAAGACCCTGCATCTGAATTCTCTGTGCAAAATCTTCAATCATCTGTCTCTGCTGTGTTTCAACCATTGCTTCCGGAATTTCCATTTCAGCATTTTCGATGATTGCATCAATTACTGCATCTTCTTTTGCATCTTTAGCTGCTTTTTCTTTTCTTTCTGCAATTTTAGCCTTTACGGATTCTTTGTATTCTGCTACTGTTTCAAATTCTGAAACTTCTGAAGCGAATTCATCATCTAATTCAGGTAATTCTTTAACTTTAATTTCTTTTACAGTACATTTGAATACTGCTGCCTTACCTGCTAAATTGTCAGCATGGTAATCTTCCGGGAAAGTAACGTTTACTTCTGTTTCTTCGTCTAATTTAGCACCGATTAACTGTTCTTCAAATCCAGGAATGAATGCACCTGAACCGATTGTTAACGGATAGTTTTCACCTTTTCCGCCTTCAAATGCTTCGCCATCAACAAAACCTTCGAAATCGATAACTGTCATATCGCCATCCATAACTGCTCTGTCTTCTACTGCGATTGTTCTTGCGTTTTCTTCTCTTTCTCTGTTAATTTCGTCATTAATCTGTTCTTCTGTAACTTCTACATCTAATTTTTCTACAGTTACACCTTTGTATTTACCAAGTTTTACTTCAGGCTTTAAAGCAACTTCAGCTGTAAAGATAAATGTTTTACCTTTTTCAATCTGTGTAACTTCTACCTTTGGTGAAGAAACAATTTCTTCTTCACACTCTTCTACTGCTTTTTCGTAAGCAGGTCCGATTAATGTATTTGCTGCATCTTCGTAGAAGATTTCCGGTCCATACATTTTTTCAATCATCTGACGAGGTACTTTACCTTTTCTGAAACCGGGAACGCTGATTTTTCCTTTGTTTTTCTGGAAAGCAGCCTCTAATGCTTTGTCTAATTCTTCTGCTGAAACTTCAATTGTAAGTTTCGCCATATTTTTTTCTAATTTTTCGATCTGTAAACTCATATTACAACTCCTCCTAAATCCTTCTGTGAATCTCTCTATTAAAAATGGTATTGTTCTCTTCACCCATTTTCGGGCACATCAAAAAGACCATAGTCACAGTCACTATGAAATTATAGCACAAACGTTTTTAAATTACTAGTATTTTTTGGTATCCTTCTCGTAAATAACCTTGGTATGCATTCCTCTAAGGTTCCCGATTTTCCCTGTCATTGTGCTGATGACATCCTCCGGTGCCTCCATAATAATGGTCAGCACAGTTGTCCCGCCATTAATCTGAATCACTTCGTTTTTGTTAATTAGATATTTATGGTGTTCTTTTAAAATTGCATTCAGTGTTTCTTCATCTCTTTCATTCTTCATAAAAACACCTACAATTGCCAATCTGTTTTTCATAGTTTAAATTCCTCCGCATCTATTTCCTTTATATCAGCCGCCGAATGGGTTGTAAATAGGATTGTTCGTTCATTTTGATATTTCTTTATAAAAGATATCGTTCTTGCCTTTGCTCCTTCGTCTAAACCCGCAAACGGCTCATCCAAGACAATTATCGGGCTTTCTGTGAACATTGCTCTTACAATTTCTACACGCCTTTTCATACCGCCACTGTATTCTTTTACAGGCTTTTCTAAACTTTCTATAGGTAAAATAGTTTCCAACGCCTCATAAACTGACTCTTTAGACGCTGTGCATTGTCCGGTGGCAAAAACATTTTCCAAGGCTGTATACTCTTCAAAAAGTCTGTTTTCCTGAAATCCTCCGGCTCCGATACCTTCTGTTCCCCAAACCTCTCCGTCATCCGTCTTTACAAGGCCCCAGAGAACCTTTAACAGAGTGGTTTTTCCAATACCGGATTCACCCGTAATTGCATAGACCTTTCCACACACAAACTCTGCATTTATGCCCAAAAGTACCGGTTCATTCCCATAAGAAGCCGTACAATTTATTAATTTAATGTTTTCCGCCTTCTTCTGTTCCGTATGACTTCTTGCCTTGGCCTTCGTAGGACGTTTTTCAAAGCAGACTTCACATAGTTTCACCACGAATTTTTCACATAAATATGCTACAAAAATCACGGTTATCATCCATGAAAACACCCCTGCTGTATCCAGATATATTTTCGACATATAAATACGTTCGCCCATGGAGTAGTCCGGCGTTCCAATGATTTCTGCCGCAATTCCCGCTTTAAAAGCCATACCAATGGCAATGGTAAGTGCACTGATAAAATACGGTTTTACTCCCGGCAAATAAATATAACGCAGACGGTTTTTTAAAGGCATTCTATATACCTTCGCCACCTCCAGCATCTTTTCATCCATTTGTTTTAAACCTTCCAGCAAGTTAAAATAAACCGGCGGAAAAGCAACTAAAAGTGCTATATAAAAAGCCAGATTTTCAGAGCCTGTCCAGATAAGTAAAAGTACCACAAAACAAGTAATCGGTGCCGCCTTTAAAAATTGTATCAATGGTAGCAAAAATTCTTCTACTGTTTTTTGTTTCCGGGACAAAACACCCATACAAACCGCTAATATAAGACCGCACGTAAGTCCTCCCATAATCCGAAGTACAGATGCACCCACGGTCTGATAATATTCTAACGTCTGCAAATCTTCTATCAGGCGCATCGCCACGCCTATCGGTCCTTCTAATAAAATTTTGTTACCGACAATCCATGCAACGCCCTGCCAAACAAACAGCCAAAAAAGTATAATTAACACTCTACGCAATATGAAGTTTTTTTGTTCGTTTTTTTTACCAACTTTCATACGCTTTCCCAAAATCATTTATTTACCAAGATAATAGAAATCATCGCCCGGCAAATTGCCGCCTACTGCTTTTGCATCTTTTTTATACAAAACATTCAAATATCCCGATAATGCATTTTTCATTTCTTCTTTTTCAATATAAGTAATATTGCAATTTGGAATCGCCTTCTTTGCAATCGGCTCTTTTTCAATAATGCCGGTTTTAACAACAAGACTCGCTGCCGCTTCTATATTATTGTTCACATATTCTGCTGACTGCTTGTGGTCTTCCAAAAATAACTTTACTGCGCCTTCGTTAGCATCCAAAAATTCTTTTCTTACAACCGTCACTCCGGTTACCATCATACTGCCATCTTCTCCCTGAAGCTTATTCCATTCTTCATTCATATCGAAGATAACACCCAAATTCTCATTTTTTACCATCGTTGCGGTCACAAAAGGCTGCGGAAGCAAACCAATCGCTGACTCATCTTGTGAAAGCACTGCTGCCACTTCGGTCGCCTCTGACTTGTATTCCAGAGTCACATCATCTTTTGTAAGGCCATTTTCCTCCAGCACATACTGAAGCACATAATCCGGTGTAGTTCCTTTTCCGGTCAAATAAACCGTCTTTCCCTTTAACCCTTTGATATCGGTAATACTTTCATCACCGCTTATCATATAGAGAACGCCAAGTGTATTGATATCCAAAACCACTACCTGACCTTCGTTTTTATTGTATAAAACACTTGCCACATTGGCGGGCACAAGTGCAATATCCAGTTCCTTCTGTACCATCATAGTAAGCAAAGTGTCTGCCGCTGTTTCCATTGTAAAAGAATATGTATTGGCTGTTTCACCAGATTCGGCACGTTCCATAAGTTCCACAAGACCAATGGATGTAGGTCCCTTTAAAGAACCCACGCGCACACTTGCAGGTGTCTCTTCCTTTCCACAGGCAATTACAGCCATTCCCAGTGTCATTACCAATAAAATTGATGTCAATCTTTTAAATATTTTTCTCATAATGCCTCCATTCTAGCGGTTATTTTAGCACCGCCCCAAACGATTACAGTATAACACACCTGCAATGATTTGTGAACAAAACAAAAAACTACGCCCCGGCTGTTTAACAACCAAGGCGCAGTCTTTATAATTTAAGAAGATTATTTCATCTGTTCTTCCTGTTTTTTGATCATTCTACGAACCATTTCGCCACCGATAGAACCGGCTTCTTTAGAAGTAAGGTCACCATTGTAACCTTCTTTTAAGTTAACACCTAATTCACTGGCTACTTCTGTTTTAAAACGATCCATTGCTGCTTTAGCTTCAGGAACTTCCATTCTGTTGCTTCTATTTGAGCTTGCCATGTTACATTCACCTCCGTAAATATTTTCAATCTATTTTTAGGATAAGCGTTTAAAACGCTTATCCGATTATGTAATCGAATGAAGCACTTTTCATCGCTTATCTTGATGTTAGTATTTACGAATGCAAAAGTATTATGTTGGTAATTTTTTCATCAAACTTCAATTTGATTTTTATCGCCATATAAAATGCGTTGTCTGTCTGATGGGCTGACACTGATTACAGAACCATGCTTGTCATAATAAGTAAGAAGGTCCGAATTTCTTGCCACTTTTTTGCCTTCCGTGGATGCCAGAAAAGCTTCCGCTTCCGCCTTTGCTTTTTCAAACTGTGTTTTGGGCTTTTCTGATTTTATCTCAGTGGCTTCCGCGCTTTGCTGCGCGGCCTCAGTGGCATCTTCCTGCAAATCCATCTCACGTGCCGTCTCTACACTCTCAGCCTTTGGCTCATCATTCCAAATACTGCTTACAAAACTTTTAATCGCATCGATAACCTTGTTGACTATATCAGTCACTGTGTCCAGTATGCTGCCGCTTGATGCAATACTTTCGGTTCCTGTCATCTTGGTGCGTTCTGTGGCGGTGCCTGAAAGTGTTAATCGAACACCTTCCGATTCCGTCTTAGCCGTTTCCTGCGCCTTGGTTGCTACACCCTTCTCAGCCTGTTGTCTTTTTAAGGCTTCTCTACTTGGTTCATAAATGGCACCTTCTTTTCCATAATCGATCTGGAATTTCTCCCCGGTTCCGGCAGTATTCGTATTCACTTTTTTATCATTTACCTGCGGATATCCGTATCCGGATCCATTCCCGATTCTATCGACCATTTACTCACCTCTTT
>CAZMND010000120.1:0-5744 GCA_964567585.1 uncultured Lachnospiraceae bacterium | reverse complement strand
AGCATCTAGCGATGCAAGAAATACGGTTGTGGATATGGTCAGAAAGGTTGCCGAAAAAGTATTTATTCCTTTTACGGTTGGTGGCGGTATCAGAACTATTGATGATTTCAAGGCGATTTTAAGAGAAGGAGCGGACAAGATTTCCGTAAATTCAGCGGCGATTATGAATCCAAACCTTATTAGTGAAGCGGCAGATAAGTTCGGAAGCCAATGTGTAGTTGTAGCTATTGATGCAAAGAGAAGAGCAGATGGAAGTGGCTGGAATATCTACAAAAACGGCGGTAGAGTTGATATGGGGATCGATGCCGTGGAATGGGCGATGAAAGTTAATGAGCTGGGCGCAGGAGAAATACTTTTAACAAGTATGGACTGCGACGGAACAAAGGCCGGATATGATATTGAACTGACAAAGATTATTTCTGAAAATGTATCCATCCCGGTAATTGCTTCCGGTGGAGCCGGAAATATGGAGCATTTTTACGATGCACTTACTGTTGGAAAAGCAGATGCGGCTTTGGCAGCATCGTTATTCCATTTTAAGGAACTGGAAATTAATGAAGTAAAACGGTATTTGAGAGAAAAAAATGTACCGGTAAGATTATAGGAAGAATTATGGCAGCGATAACAAATGATTGGCTTTCGGCGATTGCCCCGGAATTTCAAAAACCATACTATAAAGAGTTATATCAGTTTGTGAAAAAAGAATATAGTGAAAAAGTGATTTATCCACCCGCAGATGATATTTTTAATGCGTTTCATTATACCAATTTAACGGATGTAAAGGTTCTGCTTTTGGGACAGGATCCGTATCATAACGTAAATCAGGCGCATGGTTTAAGTTTTTCGGTGCTTCCAAGCCAGAGAGAAATTCCGCCGTCATTACAGAACATATATAAGGAACTGAATGATGATTTGGGTTGTTATATTCCAAATAACGGATATTTGAAAAAATGGGCAGATCAAGGTGTGCTTCTTTTAAACACGGTTCTTACGGTGCGTGCTCATCAGGCAAATTCCCATCAGGGAAAAGGCTGGGAAAAGTTTACGGATGCGGTAATACAAGTGTTAAATGAACAGGATAGGCCGATTGTTTATTTTCTGTGGGGAAAACCTGCGCAGTCGAAGATGTCTATGCTGAATAATAAAAATCATTTGATTTTAACAGCGCCACATCCAAGTCCGTTGTCAGCGTACAGAGGTTTTTTTGGATGTAAGCATTTTAGCAGGGCAAATGATTTTCTTGTATCTCATGGCGAAAAACCGATTGATTGGCAGATTGAAAATATCAATTACGAAGTATAATATGTATTGACAGATATTAGAATGAGAGTTATAGTAGTACTGAAAAGAACTACTATAACTCTTTTGCGTTATATATACCGGCGAAAGAAGAAAGGATAATGTATGCAATCAGATGAATTAACGCAGAAATTAATGAACTTTGGTCTGACAAGACAGGAAGCTATGATTTATCAGTATTTGGTAAGAACCGGTGAATCAACCGGCTATGAGGTAGCGAAGGAAGTGGGGATTTCAAGGTCGAACGCATACAGTTCTTTGACTTCTTTGGTGGATAAAGGAACTGCTTATTTGCAAAACGGAACTACCAATAAATATCTGGCAGTCAACGTCAGCGAGTTTTGCGGCAATAAGATTAGAACTTTAGAAAATGACAAAAAAGAATTGGAAGACAAGCTTAAGATAAAAGAAGAAGCAGAAGGTTATGTTACAATTTTTGGGTGTCAAAACATTCAGGACAAAATTGCGAATATGCTCTCGAGTGTAGAACAGCGTGTATATATCAGTATTGCAAGTGAAAAACTTCATTTATTCAAAGAGGCTTTCATAAAATTGATTGATGAAAAGAAGAAAGTAGTTATTATAACAGATACATCACCGGATATTGAAAATTGTAATATTTATTTAAGTGACAGCCTTATGGAAAATCAAATAAGACTGATTGTTGACAGTAAATATGTTTTGACGGGTGATTTTGGTGAAAGTAAGGAAGATACCTGTCTTTACAGCGGACAGAAAAATTTCGTAAGTCTGTTTAAGGATGCAATGCGAAATGAAATAGAATTAATTAATTTAAGGAGTGGAAAAAATGAAAATTAGAATCGGTATATTAGGCTATGGTAACTTGGGAAGAGGAATTGAGGCGGCAATCAGCCACAATGATGATATGGTATTAGTTGCAGTGTTCACAAGAAGAAATCCGGAGACAGTTGCAATCAAAACAGAAGGTGTAAAAGTTTATTCTGTAAATGATATTCAGGACTTTGTGGGCAAAATTGATGTAATGATTCTTTGTGGCGGTAGTGCAACAGATTTGCCACAGCAGACAAAAGAATATGTAAAATATTTTAACGTGGTAGACAGCTTTGATACACACGCAAAAATTCCGGAACATTTTGCGGCAGTTGATGCAGTGGCTAAGGAAAGCGGAAAAGTAGGTGTTATTTCCGTAGGCTGGGACCCAGGGATGTTCTCTTTAATGAGATTATATTCAAATTGCATTTTACCAACGGGAAATGACTACACTTTTTGGGGAAAAGGTGTGAGCCAGGGACATTCTGATGCGATTAGAAGGATTGAAGGTGTATTGGATGCAAAACAGTATACTATTCCGGTAGAAAGTGCTTTAGAGGCAGTAAGAAACGGTGAAAATCCTGAATTAACTACCAGACAGAAGCATAAGAGAGAATGCTATGTTGTAGCAAAAGAAGGCGCGGACCTTGCAAAAATCGAAAATGAAATTAAAACAATGCCAAACTACTTTGCAGACTATGATACAACGGTTAACTTTATTTCAAAAGAAGAACTGGATGCAAATCATAGCAAAATGGCACATGGTGGTTTTGTATTCCGTACAGGTTCTACAGGCTTTAACAACGAAAATAAACACGTTATCGAATATAGATTAACATTAGATTCAAACCCTGAATTTACATCATCTGTTTTGGTTGCTTATGCAAGAGCGGCGCAGAAGCTTTCTTTAGAAGGCGTTAAAGGCTGTAAGACAGTATTTGATATTGCACCGGCTTATTTGAGCCCGCTTTCAGGAGATGAAATCAGAGCACACTTATTATAATCGTTTTGAAAAAGATAGGAGATAAAAATGTCAAAAGTACCATTCGTAACAAAAGAACAATTAGATGAAATCATTAAAACATATCCAACACCTTTTCATATTTATAATGAAAAAGGTATTAGAGAAAATGTAAAAGCAGTAAAAGAAGCATTTTCATGGAACAAAGGTTTTAAAGAATATTTTGCGGTAAAAGCCAATCCAAATCCGTTTTTAATCAAGATTTTGACAGAATACGGTTGTGGCTGTGACTGTTCTTCTTATACAGAACTTTTACTGAGCCAGGCACTTGGTGTAAAGGGAGATAATATTATGTTTTCTTCCAATGCAACACCTGCCACAGAGTATGTATATGCCAATGAACTTGGTGCTACCATCAACTTGGATGACTTTACACACATTGAATTTTTGGAAAAAACAATCGGAAAATTGCCGGAAACAATCAGCTGTAGATTTAACCCGGGCGGACTCTTTGAAATGAGTAACGGAATTATGGATAATCCGGGAGATTCCAAATATGGTTTTACCACAGAGCAGTTATTTGAAGGTTTTAAGCTTTTAAAAGAAAAAGGCGTGAAACACTTTGGTATTCACTCGTTTTTAGCAAGTAATACAGTTACTAACGAATATTATCCAAAGCTTGCTAAAATTTTGTTTGAACTTGCCGTAAAACTGAAAGAAGAAGTAGGCGTTCATATCGCATTTATCAATTTGTCAGGCGGTGTAGGTATTCCATATTTGCCGAATCAGGAGAAAAATGATATTTATGCAATCGGTGAAGGTGTTCGCAAGGCTTATGAAGAAGTATTGGTGCCAAATGGTATGGATGATGTTGCTATTTTTACGGAAATGGGACGCTTTATGATGGGACCTTACGGACAACTTGTAACAACAGCCATTCATCAGAAACACATTTATAAAGAATACATTGGATGTGATGCTTGTGCGGTAAATCTGATGAGACCTGCTATGTACGGCTCTTACCATCACATTACTGTTATGGGAAAAGAAAATGCTCTATGTGACCATAAATATGACGTAACAGGTTCTCTTTGTGAAAACAACGATAAATTTGCCGTTGACAGAATGCTTCCTGAAATCGAAATCGGAGATGTTTTGGTAATTCACGACACAGGTGCACATGGTTATGCAATGGGCTATAATTACAACGGAAAACTGAAATGTGCGGAGCTTCTTTTGAAAGAGGATGGCAGCGTTGAACTTATCAGAAGAGCGGAAACACCGAAGGACTATTTTGCAACATTGGATGGTTTTGATGTTTATAAGAATATGGGATTTTAACGGATGAAAATCCGAAATGATTTTAATTGACAGGATATAGTATATTAATGTAAAATAAAAAAATAAATTAAATTAAATGGAGGTTGTTGGTTATGAAAAAGTTTTTAGCAACAATGGTTGTAGTAGCAGTGATGTTTTCCTGCAAACTTAGCGTAAATGCTGCGGATTTGAAAGATATTTTCAGTGCACAGTATTACGCAGATACATATGAGGATTTATATGCGGCTTTTGAATATGATGAAGCTAAATTATTGAAACATGTAAAGGAATATGGTATCAAAGAAAATAGAGATATCAGCCCAATTTTGGATGTAGCTTATTATCGTGAAACTTATCCTGACTTAGATGCAGCTTTCGGTGATGATTGGGATGCATATGTAAATCACTATTTTGAATACGGAATCAAAGAAGGCCGAGATAACGGAACAAGCTTTGATATTATCCGTTACGTGAATTCTTATGCAGACTTAAGAGAAGCTTTCGGTGAAGATTATGAAGCACTGGCAAATCATTATATTGAATATGGTATGAAGGAAAACAGAACAATGGCATTAAAACCATATGTTCCACCGGTAGTTGCATCAGCTCCGGCTGCAGTAACACCAACAGTGGTTGAAGTACATACATATGATGAAGCTGGTAGAATTGAAATGACAGAGGTATATTCTGACAGTTCAAAAACCACATTGCTTTATACAGTAGGTTATTACTATGGAGATGATGGTTCAAAAGCTATTATATGGACAGATGCACAGGATAATCCAATAAAAGGCGAAGAATATGATGCAAACGGTGCCCTCGTATATCGTATAGTTATCGATAGCATAGAAGAAGATGATACAATGAGCGGTACAGCCTACGGATATTCTGAAGGTAAGCTCATTTATGAAGAAAAGGTAGTAAGGGATGTAGTTGTTAAAGAAACTTATTATTATATGAATGGTACGGTTGAAGCTATCTATGAATACGACCAGATGACAGGAAGGCCTGTAAAAGAGACGGAGTATTATGAAAATGGTGTATTAGCATATCAATGGGGATATGATGCAAACGGAATGACTTTCGAAAAAGAATGGGATCAAAATGGTACGTTAAGATATCATCACGGATGGGATGAAGAAAACGGATTCTTTGAAAAAGAATGGGATGAAAATGGTAATCTTTTAACTGAAGGCAGAGGACAATAATTTCATTTAGGTTTTTCTGCTGAAAATAAATTTTAATTTGATAAAATTTAACTTGTCAGAAACAGCCGGATATGTTATTATAATATTCGGCTGTTGAAGACAGTTAGGTAAGCCGGCGTGTCGGAATGGCAGACGAGGCAGACTCAAAATCTGTTGTGGGCAAC
>CAZMND010000119.1:0-5965 GCA_964567585.1 uncultured Lachnospiraceae bacterium | reverse complement strand
TGTTCTCCGGGGTAAAAAGCTCCGCACTACCGTCAGCCGGAAAGCCGTTGCCGCATCGACCGCGTAAACCGTCAGTTCGTGGCAGAACGTCCTGACCAGCTGTGGGTGGCGGATTTTACTTACGTCAGCACATGGCAGGGCTTCGTTTATGTGGTGTTCATCATTGATGTGTTCGCCGGATACATCGTGGGATGGCGGGTCTCATCATCCATGGAAACGACACTCGTGCTGGATGCACTGGAGCAAACATTGTGGGCCCGTCGGCCGTCCATCACAGTGATAAAGGTTCTCATTAGCGGAGAATGTCCTGCGACACTCTCCAATCATTTTAAGACGAACGGTACTGAGCACTGTTCTAAACCATTTGGTTAAAACCTACAGAAATATGGTGCTGATTTATTAGCAATGATTTTGTGGGGATCCCTCAGCCCTGTGGGGCGCCAAAGCAATGTCGCCTTCTGCGAAGGCAGATTTTTACGACTGAAAATAAAAATGCGGAATCGAGTGATATTTTACGAAAAATGAACCATATGCACGGACTGATACCCTTAATCTTATACTCAGTGAGTATGTTATGGACAAAGCAATTTATCATTATATTCTTTACTGGGTTGAACAGAACTTGTATACCGGTGCATCAGTATGCTCCTTGGTTAATATTGTAGGCTACAGCCGGAGTAAACTAGAATGTGTATTTTATCAGCATTCAGGGATGCCTCTAGGTAAATATATTTTTCGGCGAAGGATAACACGTGCAGCAGTAATATTAAGGATGACAACATTGCCGATAATGGAAGTTGCTATGCAGTTCCATTATCACAGCGGGCAGAATTTTGCCCGAGCTTTCCGGTTGTATTTTAGTAAAAGCCCAAGTGCATATCGTAATGAGTCAACCTGGGACAGGTCAACTCTGCAAATGCCTCTTCAGTATCCTCAGCCAGCTTGCCAAGCTGAGGTGGTTGACTTTGATGACCTCCGATTTATTTTCGGAGAAAAATTGAAATATAAAGTTGGATTCGGCGTTACTGAAACAGATGATAGGCAGCTTATCAATAAAATAATGGAGTGCATTCGTAGGAGGCACCAGATTAGTGTTGATAGCATCTGGATAAACATCGCCATTAACCGGGGAGATTGTGTATATAGTGGACGGAAAGGTCTGGTCAACACGGAGTTGATGGTGGGAAATATGACTGAACATGAAATCTGTAATGGAGTAATTGTTCAGACTGGAAAATATATCACGTACTGTTTTAAAGGACGTTGGGAGGAGTTATTTGTTTTTTTAAGGATGGCACTAATAAAACCTCTTGCTGGATATAAGTGGTACTGGGTCAGCAACACGATATTTATGAAGATTATTGGCCTTTATGGTGATGAACATGAACAATTGTACCAAGTTTATATTCCTGTAGTGCGTGGTGTTCCAATTCTGAATGATTAAATATTATCTATACACTCAACCGTTGGTTAGATAATTAATATAATTCATTATTTCATGTCTGCATTACTATTTTTATTATGTAGTATAACTATATTTTTTTAACGCTGGTTTTTACCCGGCCCATAATAAAGGATCTAATAATAATGAAAAAATATAAAAACGATACAAAAGTTGACCAGTGGTTACGTGGTGGTGGG
Source organism: uncultured Lachnospiraceae bacterium (assembly GCA_964567585.1). Classification (GTDB taxonomy): domain Bacteria; phylum Bacillota; class Clostridia; order Lachnospirales; family Lachnospiraceae; genus CALZKI01. Next base: position 4,324 of record CAZMND010000119.1, on the reverse strand, counting down.
CCGACAGGGAAATCACTACAGCTGGTGTATGCCGGAGGGGCTGGAGGAACTGGGGAGGAGTGGTAATGTACCACTTTGGCTGGCGGTGGCTGGTTGGGCGGTAAACCAGTAACTCGGGACGATATTAGCAGTACCTTTCATATCAGCCCGAGGCGAGCGGTAGATGTAATGACCTACATTATTCGTAACCATATAGATGTGATACAAATAAAAAAAGAAAATAGCACTGGTGGTGGGGGGGACGCCGAATAGAAACTTTTCTGGTAACGTCGATTACTGTTAGGCCTGATGCCAAAACTCATCCCAGAGCATCAGGGATATTGTCAGGATAGGGGGTATAATCAGTAAAGTGTATAAGTAATAGGATCTTAAAAACAGAGCTAAAAATATTATTTACAGTTGACCCTTTCCGTTCATAACGGGTATGACGTGGCTTCAAATACAAGGCTTACTGTTCTACAGTTGATAGGAGAAATAAGTAAGAATGAATGTGCTGAAAACATTATTATCTGCAATTGCGGTTTCTGTTGCAGATGCACAGGCAAATTTAGAGAGCCGACAAATATCTAACCTAATGGATTATTTTATTAAGGATGAAGAAGAAAATGTAACAAGACCTCGAGCACTTAGTGTGATGTTAAACTCTATGGCAGAAGAAGGGGAGAGTAATAAAAGAGACACATATAATATACCGTATTTATCTATACTTCCGCATAACGTATTGCAGATTGAAAAAACAGAAATTGATTTTAGCGTTGCACTGAAAAATATTACAGAACCTGATGATAATTCTGAACTAAAGAAAAAATACAAAATTTTTCAAGAGATACCTCACTGTATAGATCATAACGATGATCTTCCTGAGTTATTGATCGATGTTAATGGTAGTTGGGGAAAACAGAAGGGACTGAGAGCAAGAGTCAAGATGATTGTCGGATCATCCCCTGTGCCAGAAGGGGCAATGCGTTTTGTTGATGAAATAACCAAAACTAATCAAGGATACTAATTAAAATAGTATATTTCGATGCCAGTTATCGTTATTAATCCTTCTAAAAAAGAGAGAAAGCAACGTGAATAATAATCTATTGAATATGTCACAACAGTTTGCTGGTATGCCAATGGCCTCATTAATTGGCGCGCCATTACAGGCTGCCTGTGATTCACAGCAAGCCTTGGCTAAAGCAACAGAGGACTTCATCAAAACAGTTGGTTTTGATGAAAATGATAATGTAAGGGAGTCTAATTTCAAATTCATACAGAGAATCCCAGGCCCCGATGGAGAGTCTACTGAAAAAGAAATCTCTCTAAATGTCCCTACATTAACAATTGTTAAAATTCCTAGTTTGATAATTAAAACTCTAGATGTCAGCTTTGAAATGGAGGTAAAGTCAGCCTTCACATCTAATGAGAAATCCGCTAAAGAGGGAAGTGTAGAAGCAAAAATCGGTTGGGGTTTTTTTAGTTCAAAAATTACAGGAACGATCAGTTCACATAAAGAACAAACTAGACAGTCAGATAATTCGGCAAAATACAGCGTAAAATTAATTGCCCGTGATGATGGCATGCCTGAAGGATTGGCAAGAGTGTTAGATATTATGCAATCATCTATCTCACCATCATAAACTAAGTCAATTAAAGTTAATTAGTTTGGGTTTTAAGTCAGTGACAGCGGCCGGAGATGAGGATTCGTGATGATAGACTACAAGAGGATCACGTCATATGAATTTGGACTTTTAATATCACGTGGTTATTTTGTTTCCACTGTAGATCTGGATGAGATAATGATCAAGGCATTACAATGCAACTAAGAACGAGAAGACGAAGGATACGACCAGATGGCATCATCTAGACGACTTATGGTTTGCGTTCCTCTTTAAGGAACGCCTCCCAAAGCCTACGGTTCTGTCTATTTATACCTACTAAGTTATTTATTATGAAAGACAATTTATTTGATCTCACTAATGTGAAATTTATTAAAAGGATAGTACTAGGGTCATCTGACCCCAGTACTAACATTGAAGAGGATGACGTAAATGAAACAATGGCTATTTTGAATCGCTGTTTATCTGAATCTCCTAAGGGGAGGATTATAGGAATGGAAAAGCACTTTACGATTATTAATATAGGAGAACACCAAGTAATAAACCAGTGGCTTGTTTATAATGTAGGATTTTATCGAAAACCAGTCTGGCTAAAATAGGAGCGAAACCTATGGTTTTATACAGGATTTTTTCTTCGCTTGAAGACTGGATTCCAGAAATTTTAAGGCTAAGTAAGACCTCAACAGTTAAACAAAATCATTTAATGAGGATAACTAAAGATATAAGTAATAATTTTTTATTAATCAGCATTTCTTTTTCTGCGAGTCTTTCTGGTGAAAGAAAGTGTATTAGTAGAACAATACTATTCATACTAAAAAGTATAGTGCTATTTTTTTTCAAAAAAAGTATGACAACTGTCTCAGTGGTTGTTTTTTGTTCAGAAGATAACGATCAATTACTTAAAATATCAAGGTTTTTGATTATCACTGACGGGCGTTATTCAAAAATTATGCAGATAAATGATTCTTTAAGGGGATAAGGTGAAAGTAAATATAACAGATGAAATAATATCTTCAGCAGCGATTAAATTTGGAATTGAACCTGGTTTAATATATTCTGTTTATCAAGTTGAATCCTCTGGAAACGGTTTTTTGCTATCAGGAAAGCCCAAAATACTGTTTGAAGGACATATATTCTGGAGGCAACTTACACTATCAGGCATGTCAGAAATTGAAATTGAAAAATTAGCAAGAAATCATGAAAGCATCCTATACAAAAAATGGACTCGTAAGTTTTATTATAAAGATGGAGAGCTGGAGTACAAACGTCTAGAAGCTGCACGTTTAATTAATGAAAATGCAGCTAACTGTTCTGCATCTTGGGGGGCATTCCAAATTATGGGATTCAACTACCGTAGTTGTGGTTTTCATAGTGTTAACGATTTCGTCGTTGCTCATAGTAAAGGGATCGATGAACACATCAACTCATTCTTTAACTTTCTGATATCAACAAAGTTATTTGAACATTTAAAAAACAAAAACTGGGATATATTTTCCAGAATGTATAACGGACCTGATTATAGAAAAAACGACTATAACAAAAAACTGATAAAAATGTATGAAGAATATATTAACTCAAGAACATAAATATTGAATAAATTAACAATCTAATTTATTTGGATATGATTATTAACATGAAATACAAAAAGTTAAGCATTTATGATAAAAATGAATATCACTTCAAAAATGAATATTCTTAATCATAGTACTTTTTTATCATGCTACAAAAGCTGAATTGTTACCAATGATAAAAGAAAATGGACGCTAAAAAAGGTTCAACCTTACATGAGTCAAGGTTAACTAATGGGGTTGCAGTCTTTGCTAACAAACTAGCTGGTTTGTTAGCTAAAGATGACTTTTTATTTAAAAAAGAGGAAACAAACAAAAAGCTTAGCGGAATTTTTAGGTGGCCAACAGATAAATAGGAGGGGGAGGAGCAGCGGAACAGTAAATACCGTTAAGTGGTCATAAAGCAGTCGTGGAGGTAACAAAGCGGCTGAAACCTTTGATAAAGAAGCAGTAGGTGCTTCAGCGAGTATACAGGCCGTAACGCGAGTGAACGCTGAGCAGGACTCGAAAGAACAAATGGTGAAGAGCCTGTTTACCATTCTGTGTAAATGCCTTTTCTTAAAAGTGACCGTCAAGGCGGTTACCAAACTCGATAATAAAGCGGCTCATTGCCATTCGCCAGTCCCTCAGCGGCATTGTCCATTTCTGTGACGCGGCTTGGATTGCCAGCCACACCACTTTTTTTACTGACTCGTCCGTCGGGAACACCCTGCGTTTCCTGATGGCATGCCGGATCACACTGTTCAGCGACTCGATGGCGTTCGTTGTGTCGATCACTTTGCGGATATCTGCAGGATAAGCGAAAAACGTCGCCAAGTTAGTCCAGTTTGACTGCCAGCTCCGGCTTATCTGCGGATAGCGGCAGTTCCAGGCCGCAGCGAACGCTTCCAGTGCCTGCTGGCTTGCCTCTTCCGTGGGAGCCTGATAAATGGCTTTCAGATCTCAAGTGACGGCTTTGTAGTCCTTCCATGACACGAAGCGCAGGCTGTTGCGTACCATATGTACGATACATAACTGGATGCGGGCCTCCGGATATACCGTGTTGATGGCGTCCGGGAAGCCTTTCAGGCCATCTACACAGGCGATGAGGATATCGTTCAGACCACGGTTTTTCAGTTCAGTCAGCACATTGAGCCAGAACTTCGCTCCTTCATT
>CAZMND010000118.1:0-6104 GCA_964567585.1 uncultured Lachnospiraceae bacterium | reverse complement strand
ACTTGCTATGATGACAAGTGTACTTGTTTCCCCAACAGGTGTATATGAATATGAAGCGGCTCATGGAACAGTTCAGAGACACTATTACAAACACTTAAAAGGTGAAGAAACATCCACAAACTCAGTAGCAACTATTTTTGCATGGACAGGTGCTCTCAGAAAACGTGGTGAATTGGATAATTTGCCGGGACTTATGGCTTTTGCAGACAAACTGGAAAAAGCAACACTTACAACCATTGAACAGGGTAAAATGACAAAAGACTTAGCGCTTATTACATCACTTGAAAATGTGACGGTATTAAACAGCAGAGATTTCATTTTAGCAATCAGAGAAACTATGGAGAATTTATAAAAGATTCCGCGGGGTCATAGGAATATGATTCTGCGGTTTTTTGTGCCTTACAGAATACCATGTTTTGACAGGAAAATGCTATATATGCACTTGTTGACAAAAATTTAACATTTTCCTATAATTATTATAGGATAGTGTGGGAAAAAGCATAATTTTATATAGAAAAATGGAGGATGTATTGTGGATAAAGGAATTTCACAGGCGGTTATCGCCAGACTTCCAAGATATTTCAGATATTTGGGTGAATTAAAGGATCAGGGAGTGGAACGTATTTCGTCTCAGGATTTAAGCAGGATTATGAAAGTGACAGCTTCACAAATCAGGCAGGACTTTAATAATTTTGGTGGCTTCGGTCAGCAGGGATATGGATACAATGTAGAATATTTATATAGTGAAATCGGTAATATTCTGGGCTTAAATCAGAAGCATCAACTGATTATTATCGGTGCGGGTAATTTGGGGCAGGCGCTTGCCAATTATGTGAATTTTGAACGCCGTGGCTTTTTGATAGCAGGGATTTTTGATAAAAATCCTGATTTAATCGGTAAAAAAATCCGTTCCATTGAAGTTTCTCCGATGAATAAATTGGAAACATTTATTAAGGAAAATGATGTGGACATTGCAGTGCTTACCATACCGAAGGAAGGTGCTGTTTTGATTGCAGAGGAACTGGTGAACTACGGAATTAAGGCGTTTTGGAATTTTGCGCATGTGGATTTGAATGTTCCGGAAGGTATTTTGGTGGAAAATGTACATCTTTCGGAAAGTCTGATGAAGCTTTCTTATAATTTGAATCAAACATTTTAAGGATAAGGGGTGGTAATATGTCAAGAACAGATAATGTATACAAACCTGCATTAGAAGGGAAAAATATTCCTATTTTGACATTGGATAATAAATGGCATCAGCTTTTTTTAAGAATGGAAAAAACAGAGCAGATTATCGAGACAGAAAACGAACTCAATGCACTTTTAAGAAGACAGGGAAAGCTTAATAGTGAGATGAAAGAAATTAAAGCATTGAAAAAAAGATTTATGGACGAAATTATGGTTTCGGCAGATATTCTGGATAAAGATGCGAACAACAAAAAAGAAGAGAAAAAGCTGGAAGAAAGCAAGCGACTTTTAAATGAGTGCAATGAGAGAATGGAAAGTAACGAGGATGAGCTGATTGAACTGCCCAGAACCATTTATCAGAAAAATCAGGAACTGATGCTTGCTACGATGGAAATTTGCTATGAAGAGATTCATGCAAATGCCAGGGAAATTGAAGAAATTTCTGCGTGGATTTCGGAAATTCGCAAGGAATTGAAGAAAAAAATCATCCGTAAACAGGAAGGCGAGATGAAGAATAAAGAGCTTTATGCTTATATGCATGATATTTTTGGACCGGATGTTATTGAAATGTTTGACATTCAGGTGACAAAAGGAGATAAGAAAGGCTGATTTTTAGAATGAGATATATTACGACAGCGAATGAAATGAAGGAAATTGAAAAATATGTCATAAATGAGATTGGTATTTCATCGCTTGTTTTGATGGAAAGAGCAGCTTTAGGAGTATCGGATGCGATAAAGCACAGATTTGGAATTAAAGATAGAATCGGTGTTGTCTGCGGTAGTGGTAACAACGGGGCGGATGGGGTTGCGATTGCCAGACATCTTCTTGAAAGTCACTATAAGGTGGACATTATTCTTTTGGGAAATGAGGAGAAGTTTTCCGAGGAAATGAAAGTCCAGATTGGTATTTTGGAAAAATACGGAATCACCTTTTTGAAAGGAATTCCGGATAAAGATTATGCTTGTTTTGTGGATGCCATATTTGGAATCGGTCTTACAAGAGAAATTACGGATGAAGGTATTTTAAATGCAATCCGGACCATGAATGCGTCCGATGCATATATTTATAGTGTGGATATTCCATCAGGAATTCATACTGACACAGGCTGTGTTATGGGAGAGGCTGTCAAGGCTTGTGAAACAATCACTTTTGCCTGTGAAAAAGTAGGCTTGTGTATTTATCCCGGAAAAAGATATGCAGGAAATATCACAAGACATCATATCGGAATTATGGATGAGTGTTTTGAAAAACAAGACATTCTACATTATGGCTTGGAAAACCGGGCATATGCGGAAAATTTACCGGAGATTGCAGACGGAAATAAAGGAACTTACGGAAAAATAGCAGTAATTGCCGGAGATGACCGGATTTCAGGTGCAGCGGTATTATGTGCAAAAGCAGCTATGAAATGCGGGGCAGGAATGGTGAAAGTTATATCACATAATAATACCTTGGATGTGATACGATTGGCTTTGCCGGAAGTTATGGTGGAAGCTGTTGAGAGGGAAGAAGAAGTTGTAGCGGTTGTAAAAAAAGCAATAGACTGGGCCGATTGTGTAGTGATTGGTCCAGGCATTGGCACGGATAAAATTGCTTATTTAAAGCTTTGGGAAGTGTTAAAGGATTTCCCTGATGACAAAACGTTGGTTATTGATGCAGATGGAATCAATTTGCTGGGGAAATATAGTGAATTTAAAGAGTTGACTAAACAAGTCAAAAATGTAATTTACACACCGCATATGATGGAACTTTCAAGACTCATAGGTGTTGATGTAAGTTGTTTGAAAAAGGATTTGGATAGGATTATGTCCAAGGTCGTCGAGGATGATTGTGGAATTTATGTGTGTAAAGATTGTGTCACCAGAATTTACAGGAAAGATAAGCCGGTGTTTATCAACAGATTGGGCAATTCGGGTATGGCTACAGCAGGATGCGGTGATGTTTTGGCAGGAATGGTTGGAGCTTATGTTGCAAGAAAAGGTGTAAATGTGTATGATGGAACGGTTTATGCCGTTCACCATCATTCTTTTGCCGGAGATTTGGCGGCAGAAATTTATGGAAAAAATTGTCTTATGGCCGGTGACATTATTGAACATATGGCGTATATTTGGAAAACAGTGGAGGATAAGTCTTAATGTTTGAATATGAAAGAGTTTATGCGGAAATAGATTTGGATGCGATATGCCAAAATGTTTCGGCTATGAAGAAGAATATTGCAAAAGACACGAAAATTTTGGCTGTAATCAAGACAGATGGCTATGGACACGGCGCCATTCCCATTGCAAAGGAATTAGAAACGATGGACGATGTGTTTGGATTTGCGGTAGCAACTGCCGAGGAAGCCTTAGACCTTCGGAAAAATGATATTAAGAAGCCTATTTTGATTTTAGGATATACTTTTCCGGGAAATTATGAGGAACTGATAAAGAACCATATATCTATGGCACTTTTCAGGGAAGACAGCCTTTTGGAAATTGCCCAGGTTGCAAAGAAGATAGGTCAGGAGGCATTGGTACATATCAAAGTGGATACGGGTATGGGAAGAATCGGTGTCAGACCGGATGAAGAAGGTATAAGTTTTGCGGGAAGGATTTTGGAAAACGAATTTTTATATCTGGAAGGTGTGTTTACTCATTTTGCCAAGGCGGATGAGGCAAATAAGGCTTTTACATTCGGACAGATTCGTAAGTTTAATGATTTTGTTGCAAAAATAGAAGAAAAATATCAATATAGCATTCCGATGAAACATACATCAAATAGTGCAGGGATTATTGATATTAAAGAAGCAAATATGGATTTGGTACGTGCCGGAATTATTTTGTATGGCTTGTGGCCCTCTGATGAGGTGTCCAAAAAGGAGATATCCTTAAAGCCGGCGCTTAGTCTGTATAGTACCATTGTTTATATAAAGGAAATTGAAGAAGGAACTCCGGTAAGCTACGGCGGCCGATTTGTTGCAGATAAGAAAATGAAGGTTGCAACGATTCCGGTGGGTTATGGTGACGGTTATCCAAGGAGTCTTTCCGGCAAAGGATATGTCCTCATTAACGGAAAAAAAGCACCGATTCTTGGCAGAGTGTGTATGGATCAGTTTATGGTAGATGTTACGCATATTGAAGACGTTAAGATGGGAGATAAGGTCACGTTAATTGGAAATGATATGGCGGAATGTATTACCGTAGAGGAACTGGGTGAACTTGCAGATAAATTTAATTATGAATTTGTATGTGGGTTATCGAAACGAATTCCGAGAACTTTTGTTAAAAATAAGAAAGTCATCGGAACCGAGAACTACTTTGAAGGAGTTTTTATTTCATAAAATTCATTGAATACCATCCGATAAACTGGGAATAATGCTACTAGAAATAGCAAAAGGATGTGTATATATGAAACGTGGAGATGTTTTTTATGCGGATTTAAGACCGGTTGTGGGCTCGGAACAAGGCGGTGTCAGACCGGTACTTATTATACAGAATGATGTAGGAAACAAATATAGCCCAACAGTGATTTGTGCGGCTATTACATCAAAGCTAAATAAAGCAAAGCTTCCGACACATATTGAATTGGAAGCAAAAAAATACGGTCTTGTAAAGGATTCCGTAATTTTGTTGGAACAGTTAAGAACAATCGATAAACAAAGACTGAAGGATAAGGTGTGTCATCTGGATTCGGAAATTATGAAGCGGGTAAACGAAAGCCTTCTAATCAGTCTGGAACTGGATAAGGAAGAATTATGATTTATTTTTTATTACTCCTATTTATAACGGTTATATTGTATCTCGGCTATGGTGTTATTGTTGATTTGACGGACAATGATATATTGCAGGAAGATGCGGAAGAAAAGGTGCTTTTGTTACATAAACTTATTAAAAACAAAAAGTACTATTTTCGGATTACTTATTTTTTGACCAATATCATTCACGCTTTTTTAGGTGTGGTTTTGTATTTGGAATTTTACAATTGGCTTAGTGATATGTTGCCGGCGGTTCTTTTAATGGTTGCGGCCTTTATAGTTGTTGTTGCTTTGTGCATTTATTTGCCGGAAACAATTGGAAGAGCATATGGGCGAAAGCTTTGTAAGCGTGATACGGAAGAAGAAATTTTGTCAATGGTCAATGAAGGACATGAGATGGGAGTCATTGAATCCAGTGAGGTTTTGATGATTTCCAATATTTTTGAGTTTGGCGATAAGGTGGCAAAGGATATTATGATTAACCGAAGTAATATGCTTGCTTTGGACAGTGCCATGCCACTTGAGGCGGCCATTGATTTTATGCTAAACAGCCAGTACAGCAGATATCCGGTGTATAATGAAAGTGTGGACAGTATTATCGGTATGCTTTATTTAAAGGATGCACTCAGACTTCATTCCAAAGATAATCTGATGAATAAGCCGATTAAAAACATCAGAAAACTTTTAAGAAAACCGGTTTATATACCGGAAACCAAAAAGATTGATGATATTTTCAAAATTATGCAGGCACAGAAGGTGCAGCTTGCGATTGTAATTAATGAGTATGGTCAGACGGCGGGGCTTATTTCTATGGAGGATATTTTGGAAGAAATTGTGGGAAATATTATGGATGAATATGATGTGGACGAGCATCATATCCGCAAAAGAAGTGCTACGGAGTATATCATTGATGGTTTGACAAAATTAGAAGAATTGGAAGAACTTTTGGATATCGAATTCCATTCCCAGTTTGAAACAATTAACGGATTTTTGATTTCAAAAATGGAGCATATTCCGGCAGATAATGAAAAATTTGAATGTGAATATAAGGGCTATCGGTTTGAGGTTTTAAAGGCGAAAGAAAAGATGATTAAGAGCGTTTTGGTACAAAAAAATACAGAACCGGAGGCAGACGAAGACAAAGACAAAACGACTATTGAAGAAGAAGTTAATTAGTGGT
>CAZMND010000117.1:0-6182 GCA_964567585.1 uncultured Lachnospiraceae bacterium | reverse complement strand
GGCGGTCTGCTGGAGCATTGCCATCTCTTTCTTTGCACGTATCTCCAGCTCATTTGCCGGTGCCGGTTCTTGTGCCTGCTGTTGCGGCATCTGCACAATATTATCTTTCGTTTCCATCATAACCTCCTGAATATTGCTTTATTGTAATTACCCTTCTCAACAAACTGGTTGAGCGGGTCATAAAGCGGCTTTTCTTTAACATCAATATTTCTTGGAGCGATTGGGCGCATCATACAGAAATAGCGTATCTCGTCACAAGCGTGGTCTTCCAAGTTGCTGTCCAAATCCTCGGGTTTATGCTCGTCATACATCATAAGTGGGATAGTCCTTATGGCATCCTTGCAGGTATCAAAGAAATAAATCATTGCCTTGCCATTCTCGTCAAAACGCAACCTCTCGTGTACTTGCATCCAACCGGCAATGCGGTCATTGACACCCTTTTCAAACCACAAGGAATGTTTCTCGGCTTCCTCTGCTGCCGATATACCGTGTGAACCATCCCATATAGACGGATCTGCCACACCCTGTATTCTCTTGCCTTTAAGATATGGGTGTTCTCGTTCTATCTCTGCAATCTTGTCAAATTGCTCCTTATTCGACCAATGCACACCCTCATTTGGTGTTCCTGTGCAGCCATATAATTCAAGTATTCGATAAGCACAACCGTCATAATCGACCGCCCACCAACCACAAGAGAATGGTTTTCCATATCCCCAGTCATAACTGCGGTATATCTTCCAGTCCTTTGGTATATCAAACGGCTTTATAACGTGTGTCCATCTATGCTCTATAAGCGCTTCTTCCTCAGTGATACCGGCATCATAGCAACTCTGTGGCTCCGGTGTTGCTCTAAATTCCTCAAAGTAAGCACCCTCAAACACATCCCATCTACCCTCCAACCACGCCTTGCGGAGTTTTGGCGGCAGGGCCTCTAATTGCCTTATATAGTCCGGGTCGCTCTCCATAAGTGCTTTGTTGTCGGTAACAAGGGATTGTATAAAATAATAATCTTCGGGGTACTCTCCCTTTTCATATACCTTGTCGATAAATAATCTCTTGATATATCCGTGACCTTTCCCACCCGGGTTCATCATGTAATATGTCCGCTTTGGAAATTCATTGACACCACGCACACAAGCACGGATTTTCTCTATCTGTTCTTTTGACAACTGCGTAGCTTCATCAAGGAAAAGCACGTCAACCTCTGTACCTTGGTATCTGTCTACATCCTTTTCCGTGTCACAATATCGAAATAGGATTTCACTACCATTAGGAAACACCATTTCTTTTTTTGCATCGTTATACTTGGCAAGTGCATCCCTTGTCCCAACGCTTAACAATGCTTTCAATGGCTTAATATGGTTAGCCATAAGTTCAGGAAACGATTTACGGACGATCATCACCTTAATACCGGGATAGTTAAGGCAAAGTAGAGATGCCTTTACACGAATAACCCACGACTTACCACCACCACGAGCGCCACCAAAACCAATGTGTCTATAATCGGCAAGGAGTAATTTCTTTTGTTTTTCATTTGGGGGGTCTATTGCAAATGTAGGCACTTATACCACCTCTTATTTGCTATAATCACTTGCGTCACCTTGAATGTGTACGGTAATTTCTTTTGGCGCATCATCATCAGCAGCTTGCTTTTGGAGATTAGCAATCCTCGCCTCTTGCTCTCTCATATCTGCATCAGATTTAAGCATCTGTATCTCTTTAATATCTTTGAGCGCAGATGTCACCTGTCTATATGCCTGTATGTCCGTTTCCGTCATCCCATCGACAACGCGTTCAATCTTGTCAAGTATCGTATCTGTGATGGTTTTCAGCCGTTCTGCTCGCTTGGCTTGATTCTTTGCCATAAGTTCGATTGTTTTTGAATAAGTATTTTCTTGATATTTTTGCCTTTCCTCGCGCCAGTTTTCTTCCCTGCCGTGTCTTGATATTTCCGTAAATGAAACGCCGTATTTCTCGACCAATTTTCTATAACTTGTGTCCGTTGTTACATAATCAGTGCGAATGGCAATCCAATCTACCATATACATTTTCCTTTCTGCCCGTAAAGTGGGCGATTCTTCATATAAAAATTATAATATATAAATTTTTAGATTTCTAACCTCCCACAAGGCAACAAAAAAAGAGCCGCATATAGCAACTCTTTTCTTGTAGCTTTTATTCTCCCATAGCTGCATAATTTTCTTTCGTAAAATCCAACCCTATCTGCTCAATCACTCTGTCCACGTGAGTCCAAAACACAGGGTCATCTTTCTTTTCTTCACATACCGTGTTTACCTTCCCCAATACATTAGAGAGCCTACCCTTGCCAAACCCATACTCATCATGCAAAGCCACGCAAAATAGCTTGAACACTCTCCGTATACTTCCAAACTCTTGCACCTGCATCTCTTTTTTGATATACTCTTGCACGGCTTCTTTTTGCTTTTTTGACACAGTGTATACCGGCTTAATTCTCGCTCTCATTATGTTTGCTCCTCTCCACGTCCTCTTTATACTTTCTGACCATTGCTTGTATCTGCCTAATGAGTTTTAATTTCTTGCGACAAGATGAACAGGTTGAGCCTCTTTCCGCAACCCCGCCACAATACTTGCATTTTACATAGGTGTTTCCCATTATCCCTCACCCTTTTGGTATTATTCGCATGGTTCTATCACTATATCGGTGGACTATGTGCATCTCTTTTGGTGTGTCTTTAATCACAAACCATTCATGAGCATCCAGTCTGTAATATTCAATTAGTTTGCGCTGCTCACGGGTAGGCTTTTTCCCATTTTTCATATTATCACCGTCTCTCCCAATTCTCGCCCTCAAAACAATAGCAACACGGCTGATCGTCCTTGTCCGTATCATAATACAGACAGGTTTCGCACAATGCAGTCATTCACCAGCACCCCCTATTTCTTTTACCACTCCGTCAAGATACTTGTATGACACAATCACATAATCCAAACCGCTGTCATTATCAGCAAATTTTCCCGTTAGTTTTTTCGCGAATTTTTGGGCGGTTTCTTTTTTGGCTTGTTTTAGGTCGTAGCTTAAATGCAAATTGCGTCTTCTCTCGGCATCTCGCTCCCATTCCAACTGTTTATATGCCTCTTGTAATCTCTCAATCTCTGCCTTTTGACCGTCAACCGCGCCTCTTAAAACCACATTTCTTTCCTGTAAGTCCTTAATCTCTGCTTTTTGGCGGTTGATAAGGTCAAGGGAATTTTTATATAACTTAAGCATGCAATCTCTTGTCCCATACATAGGGCAATTTCCACAAAGAACACCTTTATGGCAACACTCCAACGCCTTTATAATCTCGTTATCGGTCACTCTGTTCACTCCTCTCTACTGGTACAATATCTGCACTTTTTACATTGTTCGCAAGGCTCATCATCATTTTCCCCTCTTTGATACCCCTCGCACTGTTCAATGCTACGGAATTGTTTCGGCTCTCCAAGACCCGCTTTTACGCACTTTTTAATCAAGGTGCAATTATCAAGAGTGCGTTTCATACTTTCTCGCGCTCCTTTAACGCCCGTTCCGCTTCCTCTTTGGTGAGGAATACGGTTTTGCCTCAGCCGTTCTCTATCGGTCATTGTCTGCACCGTCCTTCCTTTTTCCTTTATCCATCTATTAGCCTTTTCATCGGCTCTGGGTTTTTCTTCAGCATTAGCGAAAAACAACCTAAACTGGGTCATTCACCCTCACCCTTTCCGTCCATCTTTGCACCACATTTTGGACAATAATCGTGTTCTTTTGCTATCCACTCGGCATTCTCGCTATTCACCCAACCAGCACCGCAATTCGTACACCAAATGCCGTATTGACTGTTTTGAGAACCCCACTTCCACTCCCCGTGCCGCACCTCTACCATATCTTTGGGTTTGAAACAATGACATACTGTTTCAAGTGGCATATGAGTGTAATCTTTGCGGAGCTGTCTGCCACATACGTCATACTTTATGCAATCTTTACAGGTCATTTGCTCTCATCCTTTCTTCGGCAATCTCACAATACTCCTTTGAAATCTCAAAACCTATGTATTGGCGATTGTTCAGTAAAGCCATTTTTGCCGTTGTCCCGCTACCCATAAACGGGTCAAGCACAATATCCCCCTCGTCGCACCAGCTTAATATATGGTCTTGCGCCAACTGTTCTGGGAATATGGCGGGGTGCTTACTGGCAATCTTGTCCTTTGACGATTGATTGATGCCGACATTGTAAATCCAAATGTTACACATTGGCTTTTCCGCTTTAACCGCCCGGTCAATTCTGCGATCACAATTCTCATCATTCAGTTTGTTCTTGCCAAAATGCACCTTACCAGTATGCTTGCACTCAACCATTATTCGGTTTACTGTTTTTGGCTTGCCTTTGCTGAAAACAAACATATACTCAAAACATTGTGTGTACCTTGTCTTGTCTGCCTGCGGTACTGGATTGTTCTTTTGGTAAATCATCGTATCGTGCAGATTAAAGCCACACTCTTTGAAATATAACGCTTGTTTGAACGAGGTGGCGGTTTCGTTGCCTTTAACTGTCTTGTCACCTACCACCCAAACAACAACACCGCCTTGTTTTGTCACTCGGTACAATTCTCTTGCCGTTGCTTCAAAATCCCACTCAAATCCATTGTATTTTCGCAAATCGTCATAAGGCGGTGAAGTTATAGTTAAATCAATGCTGTTATCAGGGAGCAATCTCATTCCCTCAACACAATCCATGTTGTGTATCTTGTTAATCATTCCTCGTCACTCCTTACATCCCAACTACCACAACAAGTTTGATATGGCTGTCTTGCTCTCGGAACATTGCCTTTGATACAATGCCCAAATGCTACCCACTTTCCCTCATTGTCATAATGCTGAACGAAATATTCACAAGTTTGGCAAGTACACAAGTCCTTTGCAATTCGCATAAATTCGTGAGCGTCCATATTGCTCTCTTTTAACATCTTCTTCACTTCTGCTCTACTTTCGTGATAGGTTTTCATTCGGCATCACCCTTTCTCTCACCAAAGCTACAAAAGTCATCGGCATCCATACACCGCACTACCGCTACCACATCGGCGGTAGGGGCAGACTTTATGCGGTCAATAACCTTTCTTGCTCCTCGCATTTCCGCATTTGGTAAAGTCGCACCCTCTCTAACAGTAAAAACAACCGTTTCGTCAATAACAGACAACAACGCTTCACGCTTGATATATTCAGCCACCGCTTACACCTCCCAGCTTGTCCGCCCATTTTTCGGTATAGAAAGCGTAATAAGACACCCCTTTGCGCCGTCTGTACCCCTCAAAGCATCCCGCCCAAATGAGGGACGGCAGCAGGATCACCGGGATATACAACCATCCCAGCATCCGGGATTGCACCCGGTGTCCCATTTCGTGTGCTAATACCCGCGCACTGCCTTTATGTGCCGGACACAGGAATATGTACTCTCCAAGAGATACACTTCCTCTTTGCACACCATATAGGTAATAACCGTCTTTCTTTTGCGCTCTTGTGAACACTTTAACGAGTAGTCCCAAAAGCATTTGAGGAAAGCACCAAATCCACATTAGCTGGTTTCTCCCTTCTCATTAGCACTGTATTCTTTCACCATACGCAAGAGTTTCCGCACAAGTTTAATTTTGCTTCTACACCACGAACATGCCCCGTTTTTTTGGGTAATCATCTTGTCACAATATTTGCATTTGTATTTCCGTTCCATTGTTTTACCTCACTTCTAAATCTTCCAGTCTTACGATACAGATAAAATCCCCGTTTTTTGGGAAAACCTTTCTTTAAGGCAATACTCACACAGTTCATCACCATCTACAACGTAATACTCGTTCCCAACTTCATCACCACACTTATCACAATACCGATGTTCCACATTCCTAAGTGGACACGCCTCGCCCATACACGGCAGCCCACAATCAACACAATCATTTTCTATTCTCACCATATTTACACCTTCATTCTGTCTTCCGTTACCCATTTAAGGATAGTTCGATAATGTGACTTAAACGTCTTCTCAGGATGTTCTATAATGTAACTTGATAGCTTCTCACAATATAGGTCAAATTCTTCTAACGACAATTTATCTAAAAGGTCATCAATTTGCTCCTCGGTGAGCATTAGCACCCCTTGTCCTTTATATCCACCGAATTTTTCAAGTCTGGAGGTGG
>CAZMND010000116.1:0-6213 GCA_964567585.1 uncultured Lachnospiraceae bacterium | reverse complement strand
AGTTCTTGATTGTGTGTTCAAGACGATTCTGAACTGCACCAAGGTTAGATCTCTGAGTAGACACTTTCTTAATAGCTTCTTTAACTGCAGTATTTAATGCTGCTGCCTGTGTAGTTGTATCGGCGCTTGTATTCTTAACACCAAGTCCTTCAGCATTCATTTTTTCAATTTCCATATCGATGTGCTGACCTGATTCTGCACCAACCTGCAATGCTTTACCTGAGAATGAACCATCAAGCAAGTTCTGTTCGTTGAACGTTGTTGTTGAAGCTACACGATCGATTTCAGAAATCAACTGCTGAACTTCTGCATCAATAGCATCACGGTCATCATCTGTCAATGTTCCGTTTTCAGCTTTAACTGCTAATTCGTTCATACGCTGTAACATTTCTTCAACTTCTGCCAAAGCACCTTCTGCTGTCTGTACACAAGAGATACCATCTTGAGCGTTTAAAGAAGCCTGTGAAAGACCTCTAATCTGACGTCTCATTTTTTCAGAAATAGAAAGACCAGCTGCATCGTCTGCTGCACGATTAATCTTGTAACCTGAAGATAATTTTTCAGTTGACTTTGATAACGTTCCTGCTGTTACTCCTAACATTCTGTTCGCATTCATTGCTGACATATTGTGTTGTACTACCATAATATTTTCCTCCTTGAATTTGGGCTGTTTTTAATTTGTGTTAAGCATCTTGCTTGTTCACTATATATATCGGAGTATCTTTTTAAAACTTAACCCCTTTTTTATATTTTTTTAAATTTTTTCTTTTAGATTTATTTTAGTTTTCGAGTAGCTGTTTTTTCAGATATTCTATGGATCTTTCGCGCTCTGCCATAAGAACTTTGTTTACACTTTCATAATCTGTTTCAAAGGAAACATCTTTGATATTTGTAACATGCGTAAGTTTTCTATCCTCAAGGCCAAGCTTCTTTAACACGTCCGTAACGCGCGCCACATTACTTCTGTTTGGTGTATACGCATAAAACGGTTTATTAAATACAATCGAAAACATCATTCCATGAAAAGAATCCGTAATAATAAGTTTGGCTTTATTAAACAACTGTAGCCATTCCACCGGAGGAACGTTTTTCAGTACCTTCGAACCTTTCACAAAACTTCCTGCCGTATATGGTGAGATCGCCACAATCTTATATCCACTGGACAAAGACAGCATATTTGCGAAATCATACATTTTCGGGTCCAGCGCATAGCTGAATACAAAGATGTAATCTTCACTTCTGTCATCCTCCAATCCAAAGGCCTCCAGATATTCTTTGGAAGTCAAAAGTAACGAAGGGTCAACTGAGGCTATGACTTCTTTTCCTCCGGCAATACTTTTTATGTATTCCACATGTGTTTCTTCTCTTAAAGAAATTCCGGAAAATTGAGGCACATACTTTTCAAACACATTTTTATATTCCATAAACAAATCGCCGTTCAATCCGATGCTGGCGGCATAGGATACTTTCTTAACTCCTTCACCGGCAAAATCCAGAAAATATGTCATATCGCCACCTGTAAGGCGAGGATTCCACACTTGATCCGAACCGGAAATAATCGCATCGAATTCTGACACATCGATTTCTTCCTTTGCGCTATACTCCTTTGTCAAATTCAAATGCATATCAATAAATTCTCTAAACTGACTTTGCTGAATTTCTTTTAGTCCCATACTTTTGGAATCATAGTTGATAAGCTTTACATCAAGCCCCAGCTTTTCAACCGTTTTCTTCAGTGCAAATGCCTGATAAACCGCACCATAGTTGTTTGCATTTTGAAAAGTAATAATTCCAATATTTTTCATTAATTATACCTCCTCATCCACTACAAAACTTAATGGCGTAATTTTTTCCATCGGAACACCCGCTTTGTAAAGCGCTTCCAACATATCAACCATATCACTTTCGTCCATAACCAAAATTGTATCTACCTTTTCTACCTTTTGGAGCAGTTTATCATCTATCTCCACTCTCGGAACCAATCCGGTTATTTCCCGATTACCAAAACGGATTTCTCCGGAAATCTTTATACTCCCCCGTTTTAATTCCATAATGGCCAATTGGTTATTTTTCTTATCACCCAAAATTAATATTTGGGATATATCTCTTTCTGATAATATTTGAGTTAAACCTTTGCCATTTTCCAATTTCTTTTGCCAACAGTTCAAAGTGGAAAAATTCGGTCTTTCATAAAGCCTTGACTGTCCATATTTTCTGACAACTTTCTT
This sequence comes from uncultured Lachnospiraceae bacterium, assembly GCA_964567585.1. GTDB lineage: Bacteria > Bacillota > Clostridia > Lachnospirales > Lachnospiraceae > CALZKI01. The sequence continues at coordinate 3,985 of CAZMND010000116.1, read as the reverse complement.
ATAATCAAAATTTAAATAATCATTCCAGAACTCCTCTGTCTTTTTGCTTCTCGGCGTCGGAATCTGTAAATTCCGCTGAAGACACTTCTCTCTTTTTGTTATTCTGATTTCCGCTTCATTTTTCTTTGTTAATTCTTGCCAGAAAGCACGGCCCTTTGGTGAATTAACCAGAACAAGAGAAATACCTTTGTTGTCATCCATATCCGAATATATTTTATCAACGCCCCAAAAATCTCCGATTGTAATGTCCGCTACGCGTTCTGTATTTGCATATTGACAACTGTAGCAACTCTCCCTCAGGCACGCATCGGTATAAAAAATATTGGCATATACATTGTCCGCCACACGTGCTCCCATATCATCTGTACAGGTCTCAATATGTCCGTGCCAGCCCGTTATCTTTTTATCCCTGAAATTAAAATCCGTTATCTTTTTACCATATCTCTCACTTAAATACTTCAAGTGGCTTTCGTATAACATAGGACTTGGTACACCATGACAAATCAAATCGCAGGTCAAAAGGTTATCTGTATTTTCATTTTTCAGATACTTCACAAGCCCCGCCACATAACACGGCGTTCCACTAAACAATACTTTTTTAGTCTTTATATCTTCCCGGATACACATATATGTATTTTTTAAATCCGCTTGTACATATTTTGAACCCTTTAGTCTGTTTAATTCTTCCTGGGTTTCTACGCGGATATATATTGCCTTACACTCTTCATCCAGTGCCACACCATATACCACTCCGCCCTGACGGATTACTTCTTCTGCAAAAGTTGAAAACACGCCGCCGGACTGGCTTTCCATCAACTTGTCCGTATCTTTTCTTTTGAAGGCATAAACTTCTTTTACCGGTAAATTCACTTCTACTTCATTTACCGGACAAACTGCCTCGCACCTTTTACATCGAATACATTTTTCGTTATCTATTCCCGGATACCCAAAACCTTTCTCGTTTATGACCATCGTAATAGCATCTACCGGGCAGGCCGTCATACACGCACCACAACCGGTACAAGCATTCATTCTTGAATTAATCTCCACCGTACCTTCTAAGAATTCTTTCAAATTCTTTTCAAACACATTTTTTGCGTATACCTGTTCAAAAACCTGTCTTCCGTTTTGTCTGATTTCACTTAGGCTTTCGTACTGATTAATGGCTTTATTTAATGCTTCACTTAAAGAGTCGGCATCACCTCTTTTGAAGGTCAATACACTTTCTCCGTCTTTTAAATATTCGCAAACTCCACAGGTTTCTGTACAAATACACAATTTCCCCTTCATAAGTCCTTCTACCGCAACTGCTGATGTGGACTCATAATAAGAAGAAACCACAATAATATCTATCTGATCATAAACATCATACAATTCCGCTTTGGGCATTCCCTCCAGCATATGTACATTGTCGTTGGCATCAACAAAATCCAGAACCTGCAACAGTAGTTGTTCATTATATCTCTGGTTATCACCGCAAAAATACAAGTCACATTTAGCCTTTGTGTCTTCGTCCAATTTTGTAAAAGCCTTGGCTAAAACTTCCTGCCCTTTGTTGCCATTAACATCCCCGACATTGATAATATTAATTTTTTCACCTCTGTCTACAGCCGTTGCCGGAACATCATCTATATAAAAATTCAATACCTTCGAATCCATATTCCAGTACTGTTTCAAATTTCTCTTAATCAACGGGCTTGCTGCCAACACTTTCAATGCCGGAACCCTTGGAACCTCTTTTGCCTTCTCCGTCCAGTGCTCAATAGCATTTTCCGCTTCATGAATCCACCAATACAATTTCTGTGCATATGGCGCCATAAAAATAACCACATGCATCGATACCATCGTATTAACTAATATATTCGGAAACACCTCTGCTATTTTCACAAGCCATCTAGGATCAGTTGTCATCTTTGTATAAAGAATAACATTAACTCCCTGTTCTACGAATTCTTCCAAAAGTTCTCCGTCTTCATCCGCTATAAGAAATACCGAATATCCCCATCCCACAAGTATCTTTGACATCCCAAGCAAAACACTTGGTGCACCGGAGCGTTTCAATTCATGCGTAAACAAAACAATTCGCTTGTCGACATGGGCTTCCATATCTATTCCATTTCCCATATATAGCATAAGTTCTTCCTTATCAATTGCTTCAATAATGTCCTGCATATTCATTATTTTTCCCATACCATATACCTCTTATTCTTTTTTAACATCGAATGAATATATACTATAATTATATCGTCATTCATACCCTTTTACATTAGTCATTATCTTTCTTCACCCCTTGTATGAACAACTTATAAAGTGTTATACTCTTTCCATAGTAATGCAAACGAAAGGGGCTTTTTATGAAAAAGGTATCGGTAATTACTCCTTGCTATAACTCATATGACTACTTGGATAAATGCTTTGACTGTTTAATCAACCAGACAATCGGAATTGAAAATATAGAAATCATTTTTGTGAATGATGCATCCACAGACAACACGACCGAAAAATTAAATTCTTTCGAAGCACTGTACCCCGACTCTGTACTGGTAATACACCTTGACGAAAATGTAAAGCAAGGTGGCGCAAGAAATGTTGCTCTTCAATATGTCAGTGGCGAATATATTGTTTTTATTGATTCAGACGACTGGGTAGACCTTGGTTATTTAGAAACCGTCTATAATATTGTGAAGGAAAATGACGTGGATATGTTGCAAATTCCTTTCGTGCATGTCCGTGGCGAAGGCGCTGATGCAACCTATACAAAAACCCCCGCCTACTGGGAGGGTTTATATGTGATGGAAGATATTGAATCACGCAAATATTTTTTAACGCACCAGTTGTTCAACTGTGGCGCACCGAATAAAATTTACAAAACCGAAATGGTCCGGGAAGCCGGCGCACATTTTTTGCAAGGCGTAGCTTACGAAGAACCTTCTTTTGTTTATCCACTTTTTTTCTACGCAAAACGCATATATCAATTAGATGCCAAATTATATTTTTACAGGCTGCATAATACCAGTACTATGACTTCTTATATCACCAAACCGGGAAAGCTGTATGACCATCCTTTTGTCCAGCTTTCCATTTATAAACAAATAAGAAGTAATCCTGAATTCTATTCTACATATAAAGACGAAATCGACTACTACTTTTTATTTACATTTTATATAGAAACACTTTATTTTTCAAAAATGGGAAATTTATATTTGGGATATGATTTCTTTTTACTTATGCAAAATACAGTCAGAAATATGGTGCCTTCCTGGGCTGAAAATCCTTATATACTGACTCTTCTCCCTAAGTCTAAAACAGATGCCATAGCATCCCTGTCAAAAGAATACACAGAAGAAGAATTCCAAGAATTCAAGAAAAATCTTCAATAATCATTCAAATATCTATATACAGTAAAAGAGACCGGGGTTACCGGTCTCTTCGATAGTTAACACTACTAATTATTAGCCTAATAAGCTGAGTACACCCTGGTTAGCCTGGTTAGCCTGAGCAAGCATTGCCTGACCAGCCTGCTGTAAAATATTCTGGTTAGAATATTTAACCATTTCTTCAGCCATGTCTGTATCACGGATTGAAGATTCAGCTGCTGTTGTGTTTTCTACAACGTTGTCTAAGTTCTTGATTGTGTGTTCAAGACGATTCTGAACTGCACCAAGGTTAGATCTCTGTGTAGAAACAGTCTTAATAGCTTCTTTAACCGCAGTATTCAATGTTGCTGCCTGTGTAGTTGATTTTGCTGACACACTATCAACACCAAGTCCTTCAGCATCCATTTTTTCAATTGTCATAGCGATGTGCTGTCCTGATTCTGCACCAACCATCAAATCTTTGCCACTGAAAGAACCATCAAGCAAGTTCTGCTCGTTGAATGTAGTTGTATCTGCTACACGGTCGATTTCAGATACTAACTGCTGGATTTCAGCATCAATAGCATCACGGTCATCATCTGTCAATGTTCCGTTTTCAGCTTTAACTG
>CAZMND010000115.1:0-6375 GCA_964567585.1 uncultured Lachnospiraceae bacterium | reverse complement strand
ACGTCTTGCAAAACTTGCAGGCGGTGTTGCAGTTATCCGCGTAGGTGCTGCTACAGAAACTGAAATGAAGGAAGCAAAACTTCGTCTTGAAGATGCTTTGGCAGCTACAAGAGCAGCAGTGGAAGAAGGTATCATCTCAGGTGGTGGTTCTGCTTATATCCATGCTACAAAAGAAGTTTCTAAGTTGGTAACAGGTCTTTCAGGTGATGAAAAGACAGGTGCGGAAATTGTATTAAAAGCTCTTGAAGCTCCACTTTTCCATATCGCAGCAAATGCAGGCTTAGAAGGCAGTGTTATCATCAACAAAGTTCGTGAATCAGAAGTTGGTGTTGGTTTCGATGCATTAAAAGAAGAATATGTAGATATGGTTAGTGCAGGTATTCTTGACCCTGCAAAGGTTACAAGAAGTGCTCTCCAGAACGCTACAAGCGTTGCAAGCACACTTCTTACAACAGAATCAGTTGTAGCAAACATCAAAGAAGATGTACCGGCTATGCCTGGTAACCCTGGAATGGGAATGATGTAATTAATAAAATAATCAGATATAAAGGCGAGGAAAATGTTCCTTGCCTTTTCTGCTTTTTCTAGGAAAACTTTATCATTTACATTACTCAAAAAAAATATTATAATTATGATTAATATAGGCAAAATTTTTTATATGCCGATTTTTACGAACAGAGAGGAATTTCTTTATGAAAAAGTTGGAAGAATATGTAAGAAGCATACCGGATTTTCCGGAAGAAGGTATTATTTTCAGAGACATTACAAGTGTATTGCAGGATGCGGATGGATTACAGCTTGCAATTGACACAATGCAGGATAAGGTAAAGGATTTAGATTTTGACGTAGTTGCCGGCGCAGAATCCAGAGGATTTATTTTTGGTACGGCAATTGCGTATAATATGCATAAACCATTTGTTTTGGTTAGAAAAAAAGGCAAGCTTCCTTGTGAAACTATTTCAGAAGACTATGATTTGGAATATGGTAAAGCAACTATTGAAATTCACAAAGATGCTGTAAAACCGGGACAGAAGGTGCTTTTAGTAGATGATTTGATTGCAACAGGCGGTACAGCGAAAGCTGCTATCAATTTGATCGAAAAATTAGGCGGCGAGGTTGTAGGCTGTGTATATTTAATTGAGTTGGCAGGTCTCGAGGGCAGAAAGAAATTAGAAGGCTACAGAGTAGATTCTGCTATTTGTTACGAGGGCAAATAAGAAAAAAGTCAGCGGCGGTGTTTTATGACGGAAGAAAAGAAAGAATTAGTAATTGATGATGGTAGAATTGAAGCGATGCAGGAACATTTGAGTCCCGAAGAATTATATCGGGATTTGGTTTCACGCGTTCAAAAATACCATCCGTCTGATGATATTTCGTTAATTGAAAAAGCATACAATCTGGCTTATGAAGCACATAAGACTCAGGTGAGAAAATCAGGAGAACCATATATTATTCATCCGCTTTGTGTAGCGATTATTCTGGCTGATTTGGAAATGGATAAGGAAACCATAGCAGCAGGTCTTTTGCACGATGTTGTGGAAGATACCATTTATACCAGTGAAGAAATTGAAGCCCGCTTTGGGGCTGATGTTGCGCTTCTTGTAGATGGTGTAACCAAATTACAGTCCTTACAGCTTGGGGATAATGCGGCTTCTATGGACAAGGACAAGGAAAAGCTTGAAATGCAGGCTGAAAACCTTAGAAAAATGTTCCTTGCCATGGCAAAGGATATCCGAGTTATTATTATCAAACTTGCGGACAGACTTCACAATATGCGTACACTGAAATATATGAAGCCTGAAAAACAGCAGAGAATTGCAAGGGAAACTCTGGACATTTACGCTCCGATTGCCCAGCGGCTTGGTATTTCCAAGATCAAGGTGGAACTGGATGATTTATCACTCAAATACCTTCAGCCGGAGGTTTATTATGATTTGGTTGATAAGATTGCAGTCAGAAAGAGTGTCAGGGAAAAATATATCCAGACAATTGTCGAAGAGGTTAGTGAGCATATTGCAAAGGCCGGTATTAGTGCTAAGATTGACGGCCGTGTAAAACACTTCTTCAGTATTTATAAGAAAATGAAAAACCAGAATAAGACAATTGATCAGATTTATGACTTATTCGCAGTTCGTATTATTGTTGATAATGTAAAAGACTGTTATGCGGCACTTGGTGCAATTCATGAGATTTACAAGCCGATTCCGGGCAGATTTAAAGATTATATTGCGATGCCAAAGCCAAATATGTATCAGTCACTTCATACTACTTTGATGGGTAGCACGGGACAGCCTTTTGAAATCCAGATTCGTACCTATGATATGCATAAGGCGGCTGAATACGGTATTGCGGCCCATTGGAAGTATAAAGAAGCATCTGACGGTAAAAAGCCGGAGACACAGGAAGAAGAAAAGCTTGTTTGGCTTCGTCAGATTTTGGAATGGCAGAGAGATATGTCGGATAATAGGGAATTTATGAGCCTTTTAAAGAGCGATTTAGACCTGTTTTCTGATAATGTATATTGTTTTACGCCTAGTGGCGATGTGAAAAACCTTCCTGCAGGAAGTACACCAATCGACTTTGCATATTGTATCCATAGTGCGGTCGGTAATAAGATGGTAGGCGCCAGAGTCAACGGAAAACTGGTGACCATCGATTATGAAATCAAAAATGGTGATTTAGTTGAAATTTTAACTTCCCAGAACTCAAAGGGACCAAGCCGTGACTGGCTCAGTATTGTTAAGAGTCCGCAGGCTAAGAGTAAAATTAACCAGTGGTTCAAAAATGAGTCTAAGGAAGACAATATTATTCGTGGAAAAGAAGCGATTCAGTCCTACTGTAAATCCAAAACTATTGTTGTTTCTGATATTATGATACCGCAGTATATGACGGCAATTATGAGAAAGTATGGTTTTAGGGACTGGGAAGCAGTGCTTGCGGCAATCGGTCATGGTGGTCTGAAGGAAGGCCAGATTGTCAATAAGATGGTGGAAATGTATGAAAAAGACCATCCGAAGGTGGTTTCTGATGAAGAAATCATAGCCGCTGTAGAAGAAAATGCACAAATGTCAAGAACGCAGCATATGCGTTCAAAGAATGGTATTACCGTAAAAGGTATTCATGATGTGGCAGTGCGTTTTTCAAAATGTTGTAGCCCGCTTCCGGGGGATGAAATCGTTGGGTTTGTTACAAGAGGACGTGGCGTTTCCATCCACAGAACGGACTGTGTCAATGTTATCAATTTGCCGGAAATTGAAATTAGCAGGTTGATTGATGCAGAATGGGAGGATACGGAAGAAAATTCAGGTGAAAAATACGTTGCTGAAATTAAAATTTATGCTAATAACCGTAATGGTTTGTTGGCGGACGTATCCAAGGCGCTTACCGAAAAGAATATCAACATTTTGGCATTGAACACGAGAGCGAATAAGCAGAATGTTGCAACAATGTCAATCACATTTGAAATTTCCGGTAAAGATGAGCTTATTAAAGTGATTGATAAGATGCGTTCAATTGAAAGCGTTGTAGATATTGAAAGGACGACAGGTTAATGGCAGATTTAAAAATCGGCAGAATTACATTAGGTATGTGCCAGACAAATTTCTATTTTTTGTATTTGGAAGGTGGCAATGAGGTCATAGCAGTAGATCCTGCTGATAAAGGTGCATATCTTTTTGATACATTAAAAAAGCATAATTTTACAGTAGGTGCGATTTTGCTGACACATGGTCATTTTGACCATATCTGGGGATGCAATGAACTCCGCGAATTATCCGGAGCAAAGGTGTATGCTTACAAAGAGGAAGAAGAAGTGCTCTTGAGCGAGAGACTGAATGTTTCAGCCGGAGTTGGAAGAGGGTACACTGTAAAAGCAGATTATTTATTTGATGATAATGAAACATTTGAACTTTGTGGAATCAAAGGAAAGGTTATTGCAACGCCGGGACATACCAAGGGAAGCTGCTGCTATTATTTCGAAGATGCAGGGCTACTTTTGAGTGGTGATACATTGTTCCAGGAATCGGTAGGAAGAACGGATTTACCAACCGGTTCGGGCGGAACACTCGGACGTTCTATTAAAGAACGACTGTTATGTTTGCCGGGAGAGACAAAGGTTTACCCGGGACACGGTGATTCTACAACGATTTCATATGAAGCAAAGTACAATCCATTTTGTTAATAACTATTACCGGGTAGGTTTCAAAAAATCTACTCGGTTATGTGCGTTTATGCTTTAAAAGGAGTATTATGTTAGTTGTTAAGTTAAACAAAACACAGTTTGAATATGATATTCATTCGATTGTGAAGGCCTTTTATCCGGGGAAGGATGTAAAGGTTTTGACACCGGATTCTGTTTATAAAGACAAAGAATGGTTTCATAAAGAACCGGATATGTATATTGATTTTGGGGACTCTAAAGTAGAAGTCAGGGTGTTGGAATTATACTGCGAGGAACTTGACAGTTCAGAAAAAAACTATAAAGATGAATTTAAGAAATTTTTATATAGATGTTTATGTAAGGAAACAGGGAAGACCTTGCCGTGGGGAAATCTGACGGGAATCAGACCGACCAAGATAGCTATGGGGATGTTGGAAAACGGACAAGGTGATGAGGCGATTCTTTCTTATATGGAAGAGGAACATTATGTTTCAAACGAGAAGGCAGTGTTAAGTCTTGATATTGCAAAAAGGGAGAAGCGTCTTTTGGATATGCTTCACTATGAAAACGGATATAGTCTTTATATAGGAATTCCGTTTTGTCCGACCACGTGCCTTTATTGCTCTTTTACCTCTTATCCGATTTGCTCGTGGAAGAATAAAATGGAGCAGTATTTGGAAGCGGTATTTAAGGAGATTGATTTTGTATCTGAGGCTTATAAAGATAAGATTTTGGATACGGTTTATATAGGCGGTGGTACACCAACGACTTTGGAAGCTGATGAACTTAACAGATTGATTTCAAAAGTTAAATCATCATTTAATTTTGAAAATGTGAAAGAGTTTACAGTAGAAGCAGGTCGTGCTGACAGTATTACTTATGAGAAACTTATGGTTTTGAAAAAACATAATGTGAGCCGTATTTCCATTAATCCGCAGACAATGAAAGATGAGACGTTAAAGATTATTGGCAGACGTCATACGGTGGACCAGGTAATCGAAGCATTCCATATGGCAAGGGAAATTGGTTTTGACAATATCAATATGGATATTATTTTGGGTCTTCCCGGAGAAATGGAAGAGGATGTTTCGTACACTATGGACGAGATTATGAAACTTAGACCGGATAGTTTGACGGTACACTCACTTGCCATTAAAAGAGCCAGCCGTTTACATAGCTGGATTACAGAGAATGGTATTGAGACATTGAATAATACGGATAAGACGATGGAGATTGCGGCCAAGGCGGCAGAGGATATGGATTTAAAGCCGTATTATTTATACAGACAGAAAAATATGTCCGGGAATTTTGAAAATGTAGGCTATGCAAAAGAAGGCAAGGAAGGTATCTACAACATTTTGATTATGGAGGAGAAACAGACCATTGTTGCCCTTGGTGCAGGAAGTATCACAAAGGTTGTTTTACCGGACGGAAGAATCGAGCGTTGCGACAATGTGAAAGACGTGGGACTCTATATTGAAAAGATAGCTGAGATGATTGAGAGAAAGAAGTCGCTTTTTGCCTTGAAATAGTTAGTAAAAAAGTGTAAAATCGACTAGATGACAGGAAAGGATAGAAAAGTTATGGCATTAACCAAGAAACCGGTTACGGGTATGAAAGATATTCTCCCTAATGAAATGATTTTAAGGGATTATGTAATAGGTGTTATTAAAGAAACTTATGGTAAATTTGGATTTACCTCGATTGAAACACCTTGCGTTGAAAATATTGAGAACTTAACTAATAAGCAGGGCGGAGAAAACGAAAAACTTATTTTTAAAATTTTAAAACGAGGAGACAAGTTTACGTCGGCAGTAGACAAGTTAAAAGAAGGAGTAGAGGCTGATTTGGCTGATGGTGGCTTGAGATATGATCTCACAGTACCGCTTGTGAGATATTATTCAAATCACGCAAACGAATTGCCTTCTCCATTCAAGGCGCTTCAGATGGGCAATGTTTTCCGTGCGGACAGACCGCAGAAGGGCAGATATCGTCAGTTTATGCAGTGCGATATAGACATTCTCGGTGACGCGACAAACTCTGCCGAGATAGAGCTTATAACCGCGACCTCGACCTTCCTTGACAGAGTCGGCGTCGGCGGCTGTACCGTAATGATAAACGACCGCAGGATACTCTCGGCTATGGCTCGCAGAAGCGGCTTTGCAGAGGAGGAATTCGGACGCGTATTTATCATTCTCGACAAGTACGACAAGATA
>CAZMND010000114.1:0-6432 GCA_964567585.1 uncultured Lachnospiraceae bacterium | reverse complement strand
TTTGAATAAATCATGTGAAATCTCCTTTCAAATATGAAATTATATTTGCTAACAACGTAGTTTTCTACATTGCTATAATCGCTTCTTCTATTTTCTCATACATTCGACAAAAAATCCAGTCATTTTTATGACAGTTTTTTTACAATTTCATCTTTATTTTTATATATACTGTCTGCCGGAATAAAACCGCGCACACAGGAGGTCGGATAAATGTTGGAACACCTTCCTACAACCGTACCCGGATTTAACACACTGTTACAGCCTACTTCTACGTTATCGCCAAGCATTGCACCGAACTTTTTAAGTCCTGTTTCTACCTGCTCATCTACCGATTTAACAACAACCAATGTCTTATCGCTCTTGACATTTGATGTAATGCTTCCTGCGCCCATATGCGCCTTATAGCCTAAAACGCTGTCACCCACGTAATTGTAGTGCGGCACCTGTACCTTATTAAATAAAACCACATTTTTGAGTTCTGTAGAATTTCCTACTACCGCGCCTTTACCTACTATGGCATTTCCACGGATAAAAGCACAATGACGAATTTCTGCTTCTTCATCAATAATGGCAGGTCCGTTAATGTATGCCGAATCAAAAACCTTGGCTGATTTTGCAATCCAAACATTTTCACCGCGTTTTTCGTATTTTTCTATCGGTAATGTTTCGCCTAATTTTACGATAAATTCACCGATTTTCGTTAAGGCTTCCCATGGAAACTCAAGTCCGTCAAAAAGTTCTGCCGCAATGGTTTCATTTAAATCGTATAACTCTCTAATTGTAGCCTGTGTCATTTTTTTGCCTTCTTTCTTTAAAGATGATTATTTATAATATTGACTGACATAGCGGAATCTTTGGTTAACCGCACTCTTTTCCCTGCCTCCGTGTCCGATTACAGAAATGGTTTTCGCCCGAACAAAGTCCTCTAATTTGTTTAAATATTCTTCTTTTGTAGTCACACCCTGAGCCACCTGGGTTAAACCTTTTTCCCAACTCGCGGTAAGTTTCGGATTTAAAAGTGCCGGAATGGTAAGGGATACAATTTCATAAACCATTTCACCTAGTTTTTCAGGTGATAACGCCTGTGTTTTTTTATTCAGTCTGATATACCCCTGAGCAATCAGTTTTTTCAGAATTTCAGCTCTGGTGGCTGAAGTACCGATACCACTGCCCTTAATCTGTTCACGCAGGGTTTCATCTTCAATCAACTGACCTGCATTTTCCATGGCAAGAATAATGGAACCTGAAGTATAACGCTTCGGCGGAGTTGTCTTACCTTCCTTCATAGTAAATCCGTTGATATAAAGTTCATCACCCTTTTTAAGCCCTGACAAAAGCTCTGCCAGTTTTTTCTGTTGCTCTGCACTTTGAACGTTTTCTTCGTCTTCTTCCTCTTTTGCACCATCTTGATTGTCAGGTGTTTCCGGTGTATCGGAAGAATAAAGTTTCAAATAGCCTTCATCAGTCAGAACTTTCAAGGACGCATTAAATTCTTCGCCTAAAATGTCCAGAGACAAACTGTGTTTATTATAAATCGCCGGCGGATAAAAACACGCCAGAAATCTTTTGCAAATAAGCAAATATACCGCGCAGGCTGTTTCGCTCATTTTGGTGAGTTCATTTAAGCCCTGCCCTGTCGGAATAATTGCATAGTGGTCAGAAATCTTGGAATCATCCGTATATTTCGACTTCACAATGCCTTTGTATAATCCGCCATTTACAATTTCCGCCGCAAAATTCGATACTTGTGGCATTCTGCATAAACCACGGAGATTTTTATCAATTTCCGTTGCAATTGCCGTAGACAAAACTCTCGCATCCGTTCTTGGATATGTGGTCAGTTTCTTTTCATAAAGTTCCTGAGCAATTGCAAGTGTTTCATCCGGACTGATTTTAAATTTTTTGGCACATTCTGCCTGTAATTCAGCAAGATTGAAAAGCATCGGCGGATTTTTCTTCTCTACCTTCTTTTCCATCTTTTTAACAATCGCTTTTTCACAGGTTTTCACTTCTTCGATAAACGCTTTTGCATCTTCTTCCTTCAAAAAGCCGTTGTCTTTATATAATATTGGACTTGCATAATACTTAGAACCTTCTACCGCTTTCCATTCTGCGTTAAATTCCGTATCTTCTTTCTTAAGTCCTGCTAATATCTTAAAAAACGGAGTTTCTGTAAACTCTCTGATTTCCCTCTCTCTTTTCACAATCATTCCAAGTACACAGGTCATAACCCTGCCTACCGCAACCGGTTTCCACGACTTGGTCCCCGCCGCATCATTCAAATCCTTTCCGTATTGTACAGAAAGAACCCTGGAAAAATTAATTCCCATGGAATAATCCTCAATTGCACGCATATATCCGGAGGCTGCCAGATTGTCATAGTCAGACATCGGCTTCGCATCCCTGATACCACGCTTAATTTCTTCTTCTGTTGTTGAATCAATCCAAACACGTTTTTCAACAGCGTTTGGATTTACCCCTGCCTGATCACGAATCAGGTTCTCAATATATTGACCTTCTCTGGCAGGGTCTCCTGCCCATAAAATTACATCTACGTCAGATCTGTTTAATAACGATTTTACAATTTCGTACTGTTTTTTTACATTGCCGATTACTTCATACTTGTATTCCTTCGGCAAAAAAGGCAATGTATTTAGTGACCATTTTTTCAATGTTTCGTCATACTTTTCGGGATAACTCATTGTAATCAAATGGCCAACACACCATGAAATTATGTAATTGTCGTTTTCTATATATCCGTCTCTTTTTCCTCCACTGACAGATAAAATCTGTGCATACTCTCTGGCTACAGACGGTTTTTCAGTAATAACTAAAGTTTTACCCATTCTAATACCTTACCCGGTTTACTCATCTTACTAAAGTTCTTTAGCTGTAATCAGACGAAGTGTCCGTTTTACTTTTGCTTCCAATGCCAGCTTTTCATCAAATCTCTCTACCGAGAATAAATAAACATAGTCAGGCTCAACACACGCCTGCTTTGCACAAAAAACAAGCCATTCATAATCATCATAGGTGTACATCGGTTTATCCCAGTTACAGCCTGCAATTAACGCTTTTTCTTCACCTTCTGCAATTACGTCGATCAACCCGGCTTTACCTACCCATTCGCCCATTTCTTCGGCATGAAACGGTAATTTACTCTTCTCGTTCTGTCTTTCAATATACTGTCCGCATACTTTTCCAAAATAGCGGGCCGTATATGATTTAAAATTATTCGAAACAAATTCATTGTAAAATGCAAGTGCCGGCTCCATAGAGAGCTGACTCATATTCGGGTACATATACGTATAATAAAAATCAACCAAATGATTACAAATACGATAAATACCTTTCTGCACATTTTCCCTACCGTCGGAATCATAAGAAAATACCTTTTCCACGATTTCCAGTTCCATCAGATTCTTCAAATAAACACTGATTTTTGCACGTGAAAACTGCGTATGGTCATGAAGCGCATTCAATTTATTATTTCCCGAAGCAAGGGACGCCAAAATCGTATTATAAACACTGACTTCGCGCAGTTCTTCCTTGACAATGCGTTCACCTTCACCAAATAAAAAACTGTTCTTATCCAGTAAATTTTTACAAATATTTTCTTTCACACTGATTCTGTCGCTGAAATATTTCCAAAGTCCCGGGAAACCACCCAAAACTGAATATACTTCAATACACTGCGTGGTCGAATAATTTGAAAAATATTCTTTCAAATATTCAAATCCAAGTTCTTTTACCTTTAAAAGTCCGGAAAGTTCGTACGCCGCATCTCCAATTTTGGAAACCATACTGTTTTCTATCCAGCCAATGGAAGAACTGCATAAAATCACCAAAACATCCTGTCTGTTCCACTGATTATGTACAAATGATACCAGTTCCTTCATAAAAGAATCACTGTTTTTTATAATGTGCTGGAATTCATCAATAATAATGACTTTTTTCTGTGTCGGTTTTGAAATAATCCCCTCAAGAATCTCTCCATAGGTTGGATATTTCAAAGTTTTAATGCTCATTCCGGCAAGTTCTTTGCTCCACCAGAATTGCTGTTCTCTTTCCACACATGCTCTTGCATGATAATAATAATGCGGTTTGTCCATAACAAATTCTTTTAAAAGAGCTTGTTTGCCCACATGTTTTTGTCCGTAAACCACCAAAATCTGACTACCGGCTCTATCATAGTAGTTATTTAAATATTTTAATTCCGTAGTCCTACCAATAATCATAGTTTATCCCCATACCTTCTTCTATAAAAAACCTTTGATTAATTCCTCAATTTCATCAGAATCCAATGGCTTTCCAAGTAAATACCCCTGAATAACATCACAGCCGATTTCCTGTAAATATTCTACCTGGTCATACGACTCGATACCTTCTGCAATCGACTCGTAACCAAGCTTGTGAACCATCTGAATAATAGATTCCATAACAATCTTGGTTGCATGGTCCACCAATACCGAATCAATAAATGCTTTATCGATTTTGATTGTATTAAGCGGCAACCCACTTAAATATGACAGGGACGAATATCCTGTTCCAAAGTCATCCAGTGAAACTCTGAAACCATAGTCCTGTAATACGAGCATTCTTTCAATAACTGCCTTAAAATCATCAATTAAAACAGTTTCTGTAATTTCAAGTTCGATTTCCTCCGGCTTCACATCATTTTCCCTGACATGTGACATAAGCAAATCAATAAAGTCAGGTCTCTTATACTGGAGCGCCGAAATGTTAAGAGATAAAATCATCTCATAACCATATCTCTTTTTCCAGCCTGCAAACTGGCGGATAGCTTCTCCCATAACCCAGTTACCAATCGGAATAATCGTACCATTTTTTTCTGCAATCGGAATGAAAATAGCCGGACTAATCATATTGCCGTCATCATCACGCCATCTGATTAATGCCTCAACACCTCTCAAACGATTGTCCTCTATGTAATACTGAGGCTGGAACTTTAAGGAGAAGTTCTGATTAAAAATAGCCTCTCTTAACTTGTTTTCAATTTGAACTGTACTTAAAAATTCATTTAAAATCGGTGCATCAAAATACTGGATAGCATTTTTTCCTGAGGCTTTTGCTTTAAACATAACAATTTCGGCACAGTTAATAAGCTCTAATGCATTTTTCGCAGCTTCCGGATATTCCGCAACACCCATACTTACCGTGATATTCAATTCTTCACCGGAGCTGAGTCTGATACCCTGTTTTAGGTGTTCCTGAACCTGTTTGTGGAAACTTTCCACACTCTTATTGTTACATGGATTATAAATAGCCACGCAAAAAATATCACTGTTAATATGACTTGCAATAATATCCTCTGAGCCAAATTCACCCAAATACTGACCTAAAATCTGTACAACCTCATCACCAATGACAATCCCCATACCGTCATTGATTTTTCTAAAGTCATCAATATCAATAAAAATAACGGAAACAACCGTATTTTCATCCTGTGCCTTGCGAATCCATTCCCCAAGCAGACGCACGAAATAATTACGATTGTAAAGACCTGTCAAAACATCGTAATACGCCATATAGGCCAATTCATCATTCTGCATTTTGCTCTTGGAAACGTCTTTAAAACGTACAACCTTCTTAATTGGCTGCATAAATTCATTATAAGCAACACTGGTTTCACATTCAAACCACTTACGTTTACCTTTTACTTTAAACACATCGGCTTTTCTTGTTTCCTGTGTTTTTTCCAAAAACAAGATTTCTTTCAGACTCTCTGCATACTTCTCTTCAACAACATCTACAATTTTATTAAAATCAGATGTTGATCTAAAATTAAAATCAAAAAACTGTTCCCAGTTTCCCATAATCTGAATCTGCGAATCTTCAAAATCCTGATAAACAAAGGCGCTAGCCGATGTATTCAGAATAAAATCGCACATTTTTTCCTTGGTCGTTAACTTATTATTGAGCGCACTTAACAACTCAACCTGATATCTCAAATCGTTCACAGCTAACACCTCCCTTATCATTTTAATTTCTTCTCTAAAAACCCTGCTTCTGAAGAAGTAAGATTTTTCAATCTTACTTCTTTGTGATATAACCCTGTGCTTTTAATAATTCAGCACATAATACGGCACCACCTGCGGCACCTCTTACCGTGTTGTGTGATAAACCAACAAATTTCCAGTCATATACGCTGTCTTCACGGATTCTTCCGACACTTACGCCCATACCGTTCTCATAGTTTACATCCATCTGAACCTGTGGACGGTTATCTTCTTCTAAATACTGGATAAACTGCTTTGGTGCACTTGGTAATTCTAATTCCTGCGGAGCACCCTTAAATTCACGTAATTTCTGGATAAGCTGTTCTTTTGTAGGCTGTTTTCTAAATTTAACAAAAACAGCTGCTGTGTGACCGTTTAATACAGGTACGCGGATACACTGACATGTAATAAC
>CAZMND010000113.1:0-6491 GCA_964567585.1 uncultured Lachnospiraceae bacterium | reverse complement strand
AATTCGTTATGCTCGGCGCGGGTGATCGGTGTATCCATGCCACTCACCCCCCTCAGTCATAGTCGAAGGGCAGGTGGAAGTCCATCAAGAGCTTCCATAACCGCTTTGTTCGTAACCTTCATTGCTTCTTCGATTGTTTTGCCGATAACGAGTTCTGTAGCCATACTACTTGTAGCTACCGCTGCGCCACAACCGAAGGTTTTGAATTTACAATCCTTGATAACCTTAGTTTCTTCATCAATGTCCAAATATATTCTCATAATATCGCCACATTTTGCGTTACCGACTGTACCAACACCGCTGGCATTATCAATTTCCCCTACGTTACGTGGGTTTGTAAAATGGTCCATAACTTTTTCACTATACATATCTATCTTCCTCCGATTAGTTCTGATTCTTTTTCACAAAATCTTCATATAAAGGTGACATGTTGCGGAGTCTTTCCACAATCTCCTTTAAAGAATCCACTACATAATCAATTTCTTCTTTTGTAGTCTCTTCGCTTAATGTAAGTCGCAGTGAGCCGTGTGCGATTTCGTGTGGCAAGCCGATGGCCAGAAGCACATGTGACGGGTCCAAAGAGCCTGATGTACAAGCCGAGCCGCTTGATGCACAGATTCCCTTCGCATCAAGGCTGAGTAAAAGAGCCTCACCTTCGATAAATCTAAAACTAAAATTCACGTTATTGGCAAGTCGTTTCGCTCTGTGGCCATTTAACTTGCTGTATGGAATTTCGCACTCAATTCTATGCATTAAATAGTCACGAAGTTTTACTTCATAAGTTGTCTTCTCTTCCATAATACGGTTCGCACGTTTAACTGCCGCAGACAAGCCTACAATACCGGTCACATTTTCCGTACCCGCTCTTCTTGCTCTCTCCTGCTGACCACCATGTACAAACGAACGGTTTTTGATACCGGTTCTGATATACAAAAATCCAACACCCTTCGGGCCATTTAATTTATGTCCGCTGGCTGACAACATATCGATGTTCATTTCATCCACGTTAATCGCCATCTGTCCAAAAGCCTGTACCGCATCTGTATGGAACAACACACCGTACTTTTTGGCAATTTCGCCGATTTCCTTGACTGGCTGAATTGTACCTATTTCATTGTTAGCAAACATCACCGAAATCAAGATTGTCTCCGGTCTGATTGCTTTTTCCAATTCATCAAGTTTTATGACACCGTCTTCATCCACATCGATGTAGGTAATTTCAAAGCCTTTTTTTACCAAATAGTCGCATGTATGCAAAATCGCATGATGTTCAATTTTAGAAACAATGATGTGGTTACCTTTATTGGCATACGCATCTGCTGTGGCTTTTAAAGCCCAGTTGTCCGCTTCCGTTCCACCGGCTGTAAAATAAATTTCCTCCGGCTTTGCGCCAAGGGTTTCGGCAATCGTCTTTCTTGCTTCTAAAACCGCTTCTTTTGCTTTATTTGAAAATGTATACACACTACTTGGATTCCCATAGATTTCCGTAAAATACGGCATCATCGCTTCCACAACTTCCGGCGCCGTCTTGGTGGTCGCCGCATTATCTAAATAAACAGTCTGTTTCATATCTTTTTAGACTCCTTTTTTTAATTCCTAGTAAACTAGTCTGAATTCACAGTAACACTATATCACTCGCTTTTTATTCTGTCAACAAGCATTAAATGATTTGTTTTTTTATACAATAGTAATAACTATATAACTATATTTGACAGGTACAAAATGAATCGAAAAAATTCTCTTGTTTCGGGAACTATCATTCTGACGTTATCAGGACTTCTCTCCCGCGTAATCGGTTTTTTCTATAGAATATTTTTATCACAACGTTTTGGTGAGGAAGCTATGGGTATCTATCAGCTTATCGGTCCTCTTATGGGACTGACCTACGCTCTATGTATCAGCGGAATCCAGAGCGCCATAGCCAAACAGATTGCAGAAAAAACGTCAAAAAAAGTCTTATATATCGGTATGAGCATTTCTTTTGTATTATCCTCACTTTGCACGTGGTTTATGCTAGGGAATGCCGAATGGCTCGCTACACATATTTTTTATGAAAGCCGTCTTATTCCTTTGATTAAGGTTCTGGCGCTTTCCCTGCCACTTGGAACAATCCATAGCTGTATCAATGGATATTTTTATGGAAAAAAACAGGCAAAATACCCCGCCATTTTACAGCTCATTGAGCAGCTCACCAGAGTCCTTTCCGTAGTAATTATTTTTCACATAAACGATACAAACGGTGTGGAAACGCCCTTATATGTGACTGTTACGGGTTTACTTGTGGGTGAAATTTTTTCCTCTCTGTTTTCCATTCTTTTTTATCAATTTGAAAAAAAGAAAAGCTATCCGATAAAAAAGGCCTCCACAGCCTCTATAGTATTGGAGATTTTCAGGTATTCTATACCGCTTACAACGACCAGGATTATTGTGGGGCTTTTGCAAAGCGTGGAAAACATTTACATTCCTCAGAATTTGTTGCTGGCAGGCTATGAAACTGCTGAGGCACTAAGTCTGTTTGGCGTCCTATCCGGCATGGCTTTGCCTCTTATTATGTTTCCAACCGCCATCACCAACTCACTATCTTCTATGCTTTTGCCTGCGGTTTCTGAGCAAAATTCAGAAAGTAGTCCACGGAAACTTGGCGGAATGCTGAAAAAATCGCTTTCCTTTTGTATGATACTTGGTTTTGTTTGCTTTGCCGTATTTTTTATCCTTGGGAAATTTTTAGGAAACATTCTGTTCCACAGTTCTATGGCCGGGACGTTTATAATGTCTCTTAGTTTTATTTGTCCGTTTTTGTACACCAACTCAGCGCTCGGAGCAGTTATAAACGGTCTCGGGAAAACCGGTTTTACATTTTTTATTAATATTGTATCAACCTTAATAAGGTTGTTCTTTGTTTTTTTTATGATTCCAAGGTTTGGCATTCTCGGTTATCTTTGGGGTGTACTTCTTAGCCAATTGTTTACTTTTATCATTTCGTTTGTGTACATAAATAAACGCTTTCATCTGTTTTCCATACGTGATTTTTTTATGCACACTTGAACGTAAAAAAGATTGCGCAGGTTGCGCAATCTCCGCGCGCGAGCGGTATTGCGTAGCAATTAATTTCTTCTCCGCGAGCTGCGCATCCTGCGGAGTATCTTTTTTTACTTTACGGGCAAGAACTTTCACACGTTAGTGTGACAAGGTCTTTCCTGTAAAGTAAAAAAGGATATTCCTAAGACCTGTTTGGTTTGGGAATATCCTCTATTTTTCTTATATGTTCTATCCTCTTGGATGTGCCTTTGCATACACTTCACGGATATGATTATGATTCATATTTGCATAAATCTGAGTTGTGGAAATATCACTGTGTCCCAGCATTTCCTGTACACTACGAAGGTCTGCTCCGTTTTCCACCAAATGCGCCGCAAAAGAATGTCTTAATGTGTGCGGTGTGATTTCCGACTTAATATCTGCCTTCTTCGCATAATACTTAATCAGTTTCCAGAAGCCCTGACGACTCATAGCCTGTCCTGAGCAGTTACCAAAAAGCACATCACTGTCATTACTTCCCAGCATTTCTTCTCTTGTTTTATCCAGATATTTTATAAGGGCATTTTTTGCTTCTCTGCCAAATGGAATAATTCTTTCTTTATTGGAATCCCTGCAAAGAATATAGCCCATCTTCAAATTCACATCAGAAACCTTAAGTGAAATCAATTCTGAAACCCTGATACCTGTAGCATATAAAAGCTCCAACATTGCTTTATCTCTGATTTCCTTTGGCGAATCACCCTTAGGCTGATTTAAAAGTCTGATAACTTCATCCATTGTAAGAATTTCCGGAATCTTCTTCTCAATCTTCGGAGCCTTCAGTTCCTCTGCGATATCCTCCGTAACAATTCCTTCTTTTACAAGGTAGTGGTAAAACGCCTTAAGCGATGCAATGTTACGGGATATAGTAGCTGCCGCAAACTTCTTATCTTCCATACTTTCCACATACGCATAAAGGTCATCCTTTGTGATACCATTCACATCGCCAATGCCCCTGTTTTCCATGAAGACTTGTACTTTAAATAAGTCTCTTCTATATGACATTTCTGTATTCTCAGAAGTTTTTTTCATATTATGTAAATATAAAATAAATGCATCAATATGATTTCCCATATAACCGACTACCTTCCTAAGTAAAGCACTCATATCGCCAAAAAAGACGGTGTACTACCCATTATAATCAGATTTTTTCATAAAATCAAATAGAATTTTTATTGTAATTTCAAGGTTTTTCGCTGTTTTATAGGCGATTGTACAAGATGTCGATTTACGGCATTTTCCAAAACACAATATCTTGAAAAATATGTATTTAAAAATTTTTTATAAACGGAAAAATTATTTTTGGATTTACATAACTTTCTAACAAAATTGCAATTATGACAACTGCTATGGCTATACATATGTAAATTACATTTTTAAATAAAAAAACTTTCATAGAACTGTTGCTCTTCCAGTAATCCTTATGCGGAAAATATAATTTTATACAAAGCAAGTAGCACAAATGAAACAGGTATAAAAACGCCGGTAAATAAAGTAACGCCTGTGGAAAAGATGCCGCCACCACAAGCACCAGCCCCTTCACACCATACCTTAGGCATGAAATAGCAAGCAACACTCCTGCTCCCGCTCCCAATAGCCCAATATACCCGTACATACAAACAATTCCCACAAAGGTCGTCGCCAAAAGTACCATCAGTCCCATTTCTTTAAGTCTTTTCAGCAATATATACACAAACAAAGACTTTGACTCGACTTGCCCCATCTGCATAGACAATATCCATTCTTCATTTAAAAGATAAATATCTGTCTGTAGTCTGTTTCTACATAAAAAAATCAAAATGATACCTACGATAATTCCCAGAAAAAAAATTCTGATTGCATTTTTTACATAATCTCTCAAAAAAAATTGTCTCATATACGAAATTGTATTCCTCCTTATAAGTAAATACTCTTTCTAATATATGAGACAATTTGTTAACTTATCCTATGATTATCTTAATAAATTTGCGCACCTTCCTACATAGCCGCCAAAAGTTTTTCCACACTTACTAATTTTACACAAAGCACAAAAACATCAGCTGCCGCAGACATTTCTTCCGGTGTTGGGAACGATGGTGCGATACGGATATTAGTGTCTTTTGGATCAACGCCATATGGGAAAGTTGCACCTGCGCCTGTCATAACCACGCCTGCTTCTTTACATTTTGCAACAATGGCTTTTGCACAGCCTTCCATAGAGTCAAACGAAATAAAATATCCACCGTATGGTTTTCTCCACTGCCCAATGTCAAGTCCCGCCAATTCTTTATCTAAAACAGCAAGTACTGCTTCAAATTTCGGACGCATCATATCTGCATGTTTTTTCATCTGCGCTTTTAATCCGTCAAGATTTTTGAAATAACGCACATGTCTTAACTGGTTCACTTTATCATATCCGATTGTCTGAACTGTCATTGATTTCTTAATGTCAGCAAGATTTGCTTTTGATGATGCTACACAAGAAATACCACCGCCTGCAAAAGTAACTTTTGAAGTAGATGCAAATTCATAAACCATATCCGGATTTCCGGCTTTTTCACATTCACTGATAATATCCAAAAGTTCTGCCTGATTATCATCATACAAATGATGAATTACATAGGCATTATCCCAGAAAATTCTAAAGTCGTTTGCTGCAGGTTTTAACGCTGCGAAACGTTTTACAGTTTCATCCGAATAACAAATACCCTGTGGATTTGAATACTTCGGTACGCACCAGATACCTTTTACTAATTCATCCTCGGACACATATTTTTCAACCAAATCCATATCCGGACCTGATTCTGTCATTGGAATTGTAATCATTTCTATACCGAAATGTTCTGTGATTTTAAAGTGTCTGTCATATCCCGGTGCAGGACATAAAAATTTCACTTTATCAAGCTTGCACCAAGGTGTACTACCTAATACACCATGTGTTATGGCACGTGAAACGGTATCATACATAATGTTAAGACTGGCATTACCACAAACAATTACATTATCCGCGCTTGTTCCAACCATATCAGCCATTAACTGTTTTGCTTCATCAATACCATCTAAACCACCATAGTTTCTACAGTCCACTCCACTTGCATCTTTAAGACACGACTCGGAATTCACTGCATCTAACATATCCATACTAAGTTCAAGCTGCGCTGCTGATGGTTTTCCTCTTGACATATCAAGACTTAAACCTTTTCCCTTTGCATCCTCAAACTGTTTTTCCAATTCTGCTTTTATAGTCAATAATTCTTCTTTCGTCATTTGTTTATAAGACTTCATAAAAACCTCCATACGGTAAATTGAATTATCGTATACAATCATACACGATTGATATTTTACTATATACTTTTCAATAACACAACCCTAAAAATAGACAAATAACGAAAAAAGATTGCGCGATGCGCAATCTCTGCGCGCGAGCGGTGTTG
>CAZMND010000112.1:0-6521 GCA_964567585.1 uncultured Lachnospiraceae bacterium | reverse complement strand
TGATGAAAGTTCGTAACTTAGGACGTAAATCATTAGAAGAGGTTTTGGCTAAATTGAAAGAATTAGGTTTACAGCTTAACAGCAGTGAAGAATAATTCGTAAAACGTATGACGACAGGCCGAGTAAGACCAAAAGGCATAGGCCTGTTTTTCATAAACGTAGGATTTTCCTACAGAAACTATAAATCATTAACTGACCGGTAAGACCAAAAGGCACGGGGAAGGACGTAAAAATGGCAAAATACAGAAAACTTGGCAGAACATCTGACCAGAGAAAAGCATTACTTAGAAACCAGGTAACATCATTGATTTACAATGGTAAAATCATGACAACAGAAGCTAAAGCGAAAGAAATCCAGAAAATCGTTGAAGGTGTTATCGCTAAAGCTGTTAAAGAAAAAGACAACTATGAACTTGTTAAAGTTCAGGCTAAAGTTGCTGTAAAAGATAAAGACGGCAAGAGAGTTAAAGAAGTTGTTGATGGTAAAAAAGTTACTAAATACGAAACAGTAGAAAAAGAAATCAAAAAAGATCTTCCTTCAAGAGTACACGCTAGAAGACAGATCATGAAAGCTATCTACTCAGTAACAGAAGTTCCAACTACTGCAGCTGGCAAGAAGAGAGGAACAAAAGAAGTTGATTTAGTAGCTAAATTATTTGATGAAATCGCACCTAAATACGTAGATCGTAAAGGTGGATACACAAGAATCGTTAAAGTTGGTCAGCGTAAAGGTGACGCAGCTATGATGGTACTTATCGAATTAGTATAATTAATCGAATTGTAAGGTATACTTCCTTGGGGAGTATACCTTTTTGCTTTACATTTATATGTGAGTATGTAATAATATAGGTGTTTTAGGAAATGGTCTAAAATGGTACATAAGGAGGTTAGTATGAAAAAATATATAAAATTATTTGCATATGTATTTATATTTAGTTTGATTCTGTCAGGGTGCGGAGACAAAGCAGATGACACAGTAACAGACAATGTAAAGGATGAGATTGCCGGAGAGCAGGATGTTAGTATCACAGGTTCACAAACATCGGAGGATACACAAGATACGACAGAAACATCGGAAGAAAATATCGCAATCAAAAGTCAGGAGTTATTTACTTTTGAAGGATTGACAGTAACAATAAAAGATGTTACTTATGAAGAACTTTGGAATGAAGGTATTGCGGTTACGCTTAAAAACACGGGAGATGTAAAATATAAAGTTGTCAGTGAACGCATTGACTTTAATGGTTATACATATAGTACACATTTTAGAGAAACAGTACCTGCTGGGGAAACAGTTGAAAGTGTATTGAGAGCATCCGTTTTACCGGATTTCTTTGGAGCAGAAGAAGTAGGACAAGTATCAGTACATATGCAGGTGAAGGAAACTGTTTTGGCTAAAACGATTTATGAATCGGGTGAAATTTTGTTAAAGACCTCTAAATATGATGAATTCCCGATAGTGAAACAAGATAACGGAGACGTGATTTATGAGGCGGGAGATATTCGAATCGTAAGCCTTGGACTTGTTTTGGATGAAGAAAATAATTATAGATTAAGATTATTTGTAGAAAACAATCGCAATGAGCCTATTGTAGTAGATTGTAGCAAGGCAAATGTAAATGATTATGAAATTGAAACATTATTCCATCCGTATGCTAATCCAGGTAAAATGAATGTGTCAGAACTTGTTTTTTATAGCCAGATGCAGTCATATGGAATTACTGAGATAGAAGAACTGGAAATCTGTTTCACAATTCAAAACCCGGATAGCTGGGAATTAATAGATAATTCGGATATTATTTCAGTCCCTGTAAAGATGGCAGAATAATAAAAAATAAGAGAATTTTAGTCTTAATCGCACAGCGAGAGGCGGCTAAAATTCTCTTTTTTTTATATCGTTTTCTGAAAATGCTGGTAATCTTTCACGCTGTTCCAATGGCCGCCCCAGATAAAACCGTGCTCGGTAAAGAGTTTGTAACACAAATCGTTCTCATCAATTTTGTATGGGAACGATTTGCTTCGGTCCACATAGTCAGCCGCGTTCTCAGGGTAAACATTTGCGCTTCCGTCACTGTTATATGTGATATACGGGTTGTAGAGCGGATTAATGTCGATAGCCAGGCCTAAAGCATGTTTGGATAAGGAACTGCTTCCAACAACTTCTCTGTAGTTAAAACAAGAAGTATTGTTGGCTGTGCAAGATGTCAAGTCGTCACCCTCATATTCTTCAATCAAAGCGATGCTTTCAATCTGATATTCATTTCGATACAGCTCATAAAAAATTTCTACTAAATCCTCTGCAATTGCATTGTTGCAAATAATTTCACCTTTATGTGTTTCCATATCGAAGCCTACGTACTGAACTACCAGATATGATAAGTTCTCATAAGTGATTTCAATACTTTCCCCATCTTCTAAAACAGGATAACTACAGCCTGTAATTCTATCAATGACTTCCTTGCTAAGTGGCTCATAATAAAAGCCATCCTTGTAGGTAACTCTATTTTCAGGAATAATTTCGGTAGTGTTGTCTGTATTGGTATCTTCGTTGCCGGAAGGATTGGACGTTGTATCATCGTCTGGCGTATCACTTAAATCAGCTTCTTTGTCGGAAATGGTATCGTCCCCGGAATCCGATACAGATGGATTTTTTTCGGCGTATTCCGATAATGTTTCTCTGCCGGAAAAATACCGGACCAAAAGTGCACTGATGACGATTATGATTAGGATAAGCCCTGCATTCGTCAGTATTTTCTTTAAATTTTCATTCATAATAGTCCCTCTTTTGTTTATATTTCATTTGGGATATCTCATTATACACAAAAATAGACAGGTTCGTAAAGAAGATACCTTGTATTTAAAGAAAGAATTT
This sequence comes from uncultured Lachnospiraceae bacterium, assembly GCA_964567585.1. Classification (GTDB taxonomy): domain Bacteria; phylum Bacillota; class Clostridia; order Lachnospirales; family Lachnospiraceae; genus CALZKI01. The sequence continues at coordinate 3,649 of CAZMND010000112.1, read as the reverse complement.
AGTACAATAATTTAGATTGCAGATAAAAAGAAGGCGAGGTGGAAAAATGGCCATAATCAAAACAAAAGATTTGGTGTTTGAGTATATCAGACGTGATGAGGAAGGCAATGTGGAAGGTATTACGCAGGCAGTAGACCATGTGAACCTGAACATTAAACAGGGCGATTTTGTGGCTATTTTGGGGCATAACGGCTCGGGGAAATCCACCTTGGCAAAACATATTAATGCCATTTTGTATCCCACGGAAGGAACTGTCTGGGTGGATGGCAAGGACACATCCGACGAAGAAAACCTTTGGGACATCCGCCAGAAGGCAGGTATGGTGTTCCAGAACCCTGACAACCAGATTATTGGGCAGGTGGTAGAAGAGGATGTGGGATTTGGACCGGAAAATATGGGCGTGCCCACAAAAGAAATCTGGGAACGTGTGGAAGAAAGCCTTAAAGCAGTCGGAATGTACAAATACAGAAAACATTCCCCTAATAAGCTTTCCGGAGGACAGAAGCAGAGAGTATCGATAGCAGGTGTCATTGCAATGCACCCGAAATGCATTATTTTGGACGAGCCTACGGCGATGCTTGACCCAAATGGCAGATACGAGGTTATACGCGCGATTCGGGCGTTAAATGACGTAGAAAAGATTACGGTTGTCCTGATTACCCATTATATGGAAGAAACCATATACGCGGACAAGGTGTTTGTTATGGACAACGGACATATAGAGATGGAAGGTACGCCACGCGAGATTTTCTCGCAAGTCGACAGGTTAAAGGAACTTCGTTTGGATGTTCCGCAGGTGACATTGCTTGCCCATGAACTTAGAAAGAGCGGTGTTAATATTCCGGAAGGAATTTTGACTAAAGAAGAGCTTGTAAAGGCACTGGGGATGTAAGTGATTCTCGGCATAACTTTTTTGGAATAGGAGGATATGATGTCAATTATTGTCAATCATTTAAATTATATATATGATTCGGATACCAATTTGTCACATAAGGCACTTGATGATGTCAATCTGGTTATTCCGGACGGACAATTCATCGGACTTATCGGACACACGGGGTCTGGAAAATCGACCCTTGTACAGCACTTAAACGGCCTTTTGAAGAGTACCAGTGGCGGTGTGTACTATAACGGCGAGGATATTTATGATAAGGATTTTGAACTGAAAAAACTGCGTCAGAAGGTTGGCCTTGTTTTTCAGTATCCGGAGCATCAACTTTTTGAAGTGGATGTTATTTCGGATGTGGCTTACGGTCCAAAGAACCAGGGCTTTGATAAAAAGGAAGCCCAGCTTAAAGCCTTTGCTGCGCTAAAACAGGTGGGGCTTGAGGAAGAATACTATTATCAGTCGCCTTTTGATTTATCCGGCGGACAAAAAAGACGTGTGGCAATTGCAGGCGTTTTGGCAATGGAGCCGGAAGTGCTTATTTTGGATGAGCCAACGGCAGGACTTGATCCAAAGGGCAGGGATGAAATATTTGACTGCATCTGTAAACTACGTGAAAAACTGGGAATTACGGTTATTTTGGTTTCCCACAGTATGGAAGATGTAGCAAAATATGTAGATAGAATTATAGTAATGAATCAGGGCAAGGTTTTGATGGACAATGTGCCAAAAGAAATTTTTAAACGATACAAGGAACTGGAAGAAGTAGGACTTTCCGCTCCGCAGGTGACTTACATTATGGAAGATTTAAAAAAGAAGGGATTAAATGTAGACACTTCTGTCTTAACCATAGAGGAAGCCAGAGATGAAATCCTGCGTGCACTGATACATTGATTTTGGAGAAAAGATGATTAGAGATATTACCTTAGGGCAATACTATCAGGCGGATTCGGTGATTCATAAAATGGACCCAAGGGTCAAATTGATAGCCACATTCGTGTATGTTATTTCCCTTTTTGTTGTAGACAACTTCATAGGGTATGCGATATGCTTTGCTTTTTTGGCGATGGCAATCGGACTTTCCAAGGTGCCGGTAAAATTTATGGTGCGCGGAATGAAAGCGATTCTGTTTTTGCTTATTATTACCGTGATTTTCAACCTGTTTTTAACGCCCGGTGAAACCTTAGTCAGCTTCTGGGTATTTACCATCACAAAGCAGGGGGCAAAACAGGCATTTACGATGGCGGTGCGCCTTTCTATGTTGATTATCGGCTCATCTGTTATGACACTGACAACAACGCCAAACAATTTAACGGATGGTTTGGAAAGCGTTATGAAGCCGCTTAAGAAGATAAAAGTGCCTGTTCACGAGATTGCGATGATGATGTCTATTGCACTTCGTTTTATTCCGATTTTGCTGGAAGAAACCGACAAAATTATGAAGGCCCAGATTGCCAGAGGTGCAGACTTTGAAAGTGGAAACCTGTTTAAAAAGGCAAAGAGCATGGTTCCGCTTTTGGTACCGCTGTTTATTTCCGCTTTTCGTAGAGCCAATGACCTGGCTATGGCGATGGAAGCCAGATGCTATCAGGGCGGCGAAGGCAGAACAAAAATGAAACCGCTTATTTATAAAAAACGCGACGTGATTGCGTATGTGGTTGTTGTGTTGTTCTTTGTGACATGTATTGTAGTAGGGAGAATCTTATTTTAATGCGTAGAATAAAATTGGTCGTTGCCTATGACGGAACCGAATATTGCGGTTTTCAGGTGCAAAATAACGGCCCCACGATTGAAGGAGAATTAAATAGAGTACTTTCCGAATTTTTCGGGGAAGAAATCCGTGTAATCGGTGCAAGTCGTACCGACTCGGGAGTACATGCTTATTGTAATGTGGCAGTGTTTGATACAATGGCGCGAATGCCGGCGGAAAAGATGATATATGCCATCAACCAACGATTGCCGGAAGATATCCGAGTACAGTCCTCCTGTGAGGTGGCAGCAGATTTTCATCCGCGCCATACAGACAGCAGAAAAACTTACGAATACCGCATTTATAATACCGGTGTGCAAAACCCTATGAAGCGTCGCTATGCGTTGTGGGATTATCACAATCTCGATGTGGCAAAAATGAAAGAAGCCGCCGGATATCTTGTTGGTGAGCATGATTTCAAGAGTTTTTGCAGCGCAGATTCCCAGGTGGAGAGCACGGTTCGGACTATTTATGAACTGGCGGTAGAACAAAACGGTGAAGATATCACGATTCGCGTCCGTGGAAACGGTTTTTTGTACAATATGGTAAGAATTATTGCCGGAACACTTTTAGAGGTCGGAAAGGGTAAAATCGAGCCAAATGCGATGGCTCAAATCATAGAGGCGGGAGACAGACAGGCGGCGGGACCTACAGCACCCGCACACGGACTGACACTTGTAAAGTATGAGTTTTTGGAAGAAGGGATTTCGTAATGGAAAAAGCCCGATTTTCTTGAAAATTTTGTAAAAATAATGGTTGACACAAAAACTACAATATAATATACTGTTTGGGTATGACGTAGTTTCGTAATGTAGAGCCAAAGCCCCGGCGATACATTATAAATAGAGATTATTAGCCGATTTTCAAGGAATTACCGTTGTGGCCGGACATCTGCATCGTAGTTTTAAGAAAATCAAAACAATTTTACGGAGGGAACATCATGAAAACATTTATGGCAAGTCCAGCTACAATCGATAGAAAATGGTATGTAGTAGACGCTACAGATATGACTT
>CAZMND010000111.1:0-6783 GCA_964567585.1 uncultured Lachnospiraceae bacterium | reverse complement strand
GATTTTTTCATTTCGTATACTTCCATAAACTTGTCGTAATCGCCAACGTAGCGGTTAAGCTGCTGATTGTCCATATGATAAATTAAGTTGATAACGCTGTTTAAGAAAGGTATGTCATGAGAAATCAAAATGAAGGCATTCTCATATTCGTTCAAATAGCGTTTTAACCATTCAATGTGTTCCGCATCCAAATAGTTGGTAGGCTCGTCCAGAAGTAGAATATCCGGTTTTTCAAGGAGCAGTTTTGCAAGCAAAACTTTGGTTCTCTGACCACCACTTAAATCGGTAACATCTCTTTCAAGGCCAAGGTCAGAAAGACCAAAAGCGCGGGCGATTTCTTCTACTTTGGAATCAATCATATAAAAATCATGCATAGTCAGCATATCCTGAATAGTTCCAAGCTCTTCCATATATTCTTCCATTTGCGCTTCATCGGCATCAGCCATTTTGTCACAGATTTCATTCATTCTTGTTTCCATTTCAAAAAGGAAAGAAAATGCAGAAGAAAGTACATCGCGGATAGTCATTCCCGGCTCTAAAACCGTGTGCTGGTCTAAGTATCCGACACGCACATTTTTTGCCCATTCCACTTTACCTTCATCAGGCATAAGTTTGCCGGTAATTATATTCATAAAGGTTGATTTACCTTCTCCGTTGGCACCGATTAAACCGATATGTTCACCCTTTAAAAGGCGGAAGGATACATCCTGAAAAATGGCTCTGTCACCAAAACCGTGAGATAAATTTTCAACATTTAAAATACTCATTTTGTATTGTCTCCTATAAATTTCAAATAAAATATTACATTGCCTAGGTGAGTATATCATAAAAAGCGACATTTTGGGAATATTAAAAGAAAAAGGAGTCGGAAGAAATATGAAAAAATGGGTTATCGTACTTTTGATAGTAATATGTTTTGTTTTTGTGGGCTGTTCCGCAAACGATGATATGAGTTCGTTAAGTGAGTATGAGATGGTGGAGATAGAGTTTATAAAAAATAAGACGAGCGCGTAACTCGTCCTATTTTTTTATTCGTTTAATTAATGTGAGAATAAGCAGCATATCTTCATCATCAAGGGATTGAATTTCTTCTATAGCTTTTGATAATAATTCAGGGTTTGAATGTTTTGAATCAAAAAAGTCGGTAGGTGAAATGTCAAAATAGTCGCAAATAGAAAAAAATTCACTCATAGAAGGTAATGATTTTCCCGAAGTAATATTATTAATATAACCACGACTATGTCCAAGATCATAGCTAAGCTGATATTCGGAAATCCCTTTATTTATTCTTAATTGTGTAATTCTACTTCTGACGTAATCTTCCATATATCCACCTCTTTCTATAGCATCTATTTTAAAACAGCAAAATATGGATTTAGCCTATACATAAATGATGTTTGAATTGAAAAATCTATTTAAAGATGTTATTATTGTATTATTATTGACAAAAGGTTAATTATATCTATTTAAAAATGTTTTTGAAAAAATAATGATATTTATAAGATTATTAATTGAACTGAGGTAATTTATGGAAATACTAAAGAAAAATAAATTAATAAAAAATGTTATTAGTATATTTTTTTCATATTTTTCATCGCTTGCAATTACTTATATTTTTAATTTAGGTAAAAATTCTTCAACAGATTTTTACCATATGCTTAATTATGGATATAACCTAATTGCGATAGGTGTATTTATTTTCGGAGTATGGTTATTATTAAGATTTGTTGAAGTGGAAGATAAGCGGTTAAAAGTATTTTCAATCATAACAGGTTCATTGCTTTCTATAAGTACAGTGTGGGGAGCATATGCATTATTCGTTAATGATATATTTATTTCCACAAAAACTACTATATTACAGATATTTTTAATGTTTGGACTAAATATCTTATTTACATCATTATCTGCAGAAATATTTGGTTTAATTGGAAAATTTGGCGAATGGTGCGATAGCAAAAAAGAAAGCAAGGTATATTCAAAGAAAAATAATATTCTGTATTTTCTAATTATTTGGATGGCAATATTTGTAGCATATATACCCTTGTTTTTGGCATGGTGGCCGGGAAACTTTATCTATGATGCAAAATATCAATTATCAGAAGTTATAAATAATGTATACAAGACGCACCATCCTTTACTTCACACATGGTTGATGGGTACTGCTTATAAACTGGGTGTGGAATGGGGAAGTGCTTCTAAAGGATTTCAGTTATATACATTGTTACAAATGCTTGTGCTAAGTAGTTCGTTTTCATATTGCTTATTGTATTTAAGAAAAAGGGGTATGCCACGTTTGTTTAGAGTAATATCATTTTTATGGTTTGCGCTATTTCCAATGCACAGTATCTTTTCAATAACATCGACAAAGGATGTATTGTTTGCTGCATTTTTCCTATATATGGTAATCTTTTTTTGCAGATACTTTTTAGATGAAGAAAAATTTAAATGGTATACATATTTAGCATTGATTATCTTTGCAGTCCTTTCAGCGTTATTTAGAAATAATGGTATTCACGCAATTCTTATATTTGGATTAATGGGCATTATATTGATAAAAGGCTTATGGAAAAAAGGAAAAATAGCACTGATTCTATTAGCAATCTATTTATTTACATCATTAAGTAATCAGATTATGGTAGATGCGCTAAATGCAAGAGAAGCATATCCATATAGAGAATCATTAAGTGTTCCACTTCAAGGTCTTGCCAGGGTAGTAGATTATAGAGGCGATGAGTTATTAGAATATCATTACAATGAAATATGTATGTATATACGAGCAGAGGACGTAGGAAATTATAATCCATTTATATCAGACCCAATAAAAAATAATGCGAATGAAGAATTACTTGAAACTAACTTTATGAATTTCTTAAAGTTATGGGCTAAGGTAGGATTTGAATATCCGGATGAATATATAGAGAGTTTTATAGCGAATACAATGGGGTATTGGCATGTATTTCCGTTAAACGACTATGTGACTATAAATCTTTCTCTTTATCATACTCTGATAGGAGTAGGAGAGGAAATCGAAAAAGTAAGTTTGTGCGAATGGGCAAATGAATTATATTTTGATTTATTCTGTGTCGGTAATTATAGGTTTACACCGGTGCTTGGATATTCTTTCAGAATGGCACCGTATGTATGGTTTATCATTTTTATATTTTTGTGGTCTGTTATAAAAAAAGATAAAAAAGCAACTTTAGTAATGATATTGCCACTTGCTTATTTAGCCACTTGTCTTTTAGGACCTGTGGCAACGCTGAGGTATATTTATAACTTGATTGTATGTTGCCCAATATATTTTTATGTTATGAGAAAAAATTAATAGATAAGATGTAAAGATTATAAAAAAATGGTGGATTTTAAAATTAATCCACCATTTTTAAATTATTTCTAATTACGCAATACTCGGAAGCATATGTTCAATCAGTTTTGCACAGTGAATGGCTGCTTCTTTTTCAAAAGTTGGGTAATCCATTTCAGCTGAGTTGTCTGCTTTATCGGAAATTGCACGGATTACTACGAAAGGAATCTTATTTAAAAATGCTCCGTGGGCAATGGCTGCGCCTTCCATTTCGGTACAAAGAGCGTCGAAGTTATTCACAATTGTATCTTTTGCTGCTTCGCTACAGATAAACTGATCACCGCTGACAACGCGACCTTTGAAAACTTTGATAGATGGGTTTACGGTTTCACAAGAAGTTTTTGCAAGTTCTACTAAAGTTTCATCTGCAAAAAATTCAGGTGTTCCAAGCTGTGGAACTTCGCCTAATTTGTAGCCAAAAACGGTTACATCCATATCGTGGTAAGTAGCAGATGTGGAAACAACAATGTCTCCGATATCCAGTCTTGCATCAAGAGAACCGGCCACGCCTGTGTTAATAATATGTGTTACATCGAAGTTGTCTGCTAAAATCTGTGCACAAATTCCGGCATTTACTTTTCCGATTCCGCATTTTACAAGAACAATATCCGTTCCGTTTAAAGTGCCTTCAAAAAAGTCCATATTTGCTTTATTTACAGTGTTTGTAATGTTCATTTTTTCTTTCAGTGTTTCGATTTCCAGTTCCATCGCACCGATAATACCAATTTTACTCATCATAATCTCCATTCTGTTTTATTGTGGGTAAACCAAGTGTGCTTCATCAATATTGTAAAGTACGTTATTAAGATAACGTTTTGCCAGATAGTTGGCCATACCCAAATTCATATCCAGGTAGTTGCCACAGTCTTTCGCACTTGCGCCCGGAACTTCATCCTTAAAGTCTTTGATAAACTCATACATTTCAATCATCAAAGGAACGATGTCCTTAGAGGAAAGGTCTCCTGCCAAAAGAAGATAAAAGCCTGTACGACAACCCATCGGGCCAAAATAAATGGTTTTATCTTTATATTCTTTATGATTTCTAAGAAAAGTAGCAGCCAGATGTTCAATGGTATGCATTTCAGCCGTGTTCATAACCGGCTCATCGTTAGGCGAAGTCATACGAAGGTCAAAGGTTGTAATAACTTCAGAACCAATGTGATCTTTTCTGGAAACATAAACACCCGGTTCTAACTTAATGTGATCAATTGTAAAGCTTGCAATCTTTTCCATAAATCCTCCAAAAATGATTTTTGCTATCAAGAAAACACTACAAGAATAAAGAAAAAAAGTCAAGTCTTTGGTGTGCGCACAAAATTTTCATTTTTTTTTATAAAAATGAAAAAGGCTGATGCGGGGAGGCACCAACCTTTTTCATATTCTTATGAGGAAGAAAACAAACTACGTTGTTTAGGATCACTGACAATTGGGGAATCAGTGTTTATCCATGACTATAATATACAAGAATTTGTCCGGTAAAGCAATTAAGACTCCATTAATAAATTATAAAGAAAATATAAAATTGGATAAACAAAAAATTAATGGTATAATAGATACAGTAATAATTATTTGGGGTAGAATAATTTTTTAGAGGGTATGTATGAGGTATAAAAAGACAATATTTAGCTGGATTATTTGTATTGCTATTTCACTTGGCATGTACGGATACTTTGAAACTCCGAGTATGGTTTCGGAGGAAAGTGTACAGGATGTGGAAATATCAAGTACAAAGGATGAGTATACGATTGAAAAACTGGGAAAAGAGCCGATAAAGGGAGAACTTGAAATACACTTCCTTGATGTTGGACAGGCAGACTGTACTTTAGTAAAATGTGATGGATATACAATGCTGATTGACACGGGGCTTGATGACCAGGGTACAAAGATACAAAATTATTTACAAAAGCAGGGAATAGACAGGCTGGATTATCTGGTGCTTACACATCCCGATGCGGATCATATCGGTAGTGCGGATGTTGTTATGACCAAGTTTGAAATCGGTACGATTTTTATGTCCAATTTTGAAAAGGAAACAAAAACCTACAAAAACCTGTTTAAGCTGATAGAAGAAAATCAGATTCATTATTTGTCACCGGCGGTTGGAAATGTGTATGCATTGGGAAGTGCATCGTTTCAGATTTTGGCACCGAATAGGGAATACGATGATCCAAATGATGCGTCTATTGCACTTTTAATCACTCACGGGGAAAATACATTTTTATTTACCGGTGATGCAGAAAAAGCTTCAGAAGAGGATATGTTAAATAATGGTTTGAGTCTGGCAGCAGACGTATTCCACGCAGGTCATCATGGTAGTAAAACTTCCAATACACAGGAGTTTATTGATGCGGTTATGCCACGTTATGCGGTCATCAGCTGTGAAATTGACAATTCTTACGGCTTGCCGGATGCGGAAGTATTAAACCGTTTTAGGGAAAAAGAAATGATGGTTTATCGTACGGATGAACAGGGTACGATTGTTGCCACATCAAATGGCGAAAAGATTACATTTAACGCAGCGCCTTCAGAGACATGGCAGGCCGGCGAGAGAAAGAAATAAAACAAATACGGAAATTCCAACACGTGAATTATAAAAAGGAGTAAAAACAATAGAGCTATAGGTGATTTTTTGATATACTTACGCTAACAATATGGCGAGGTAAAATTTATGGATGAATCTAAGAAATATAAGTACATCACGAAAGAAATTATAAAAGAAGGAAGCATAGAGATTCGTTCCACACCGGAGGATATGGAAAAGCTTACGGAAGTCAATCAGTACAATCAATATATGAAAGAATGTCGCGCGAAAATGCAAGAGCTTAAGCATTTACGCGATATTTATCTTGCAACAAATGCTTTTATGCTGGTTTTTATTATGCTTTTAACGTTTGCCTCGGATATGATGTTTGCACAGGATAATAAATTTTTCATAAAATTTTTAGTAAGTATAGTTCTTATTGTGGTATACGCGGCGATTTATGTTATTACTTCATTCTGGAAAAATGAGCTTGAATTTTTTCCTAACGTGCTTATGACGGCGGCTTTTATGTTCGTCGATAATGAGTTTTGGCTCCTTCTTGTAATAAATATTGTTATTTGCGGATTGTACCGATTTAAAAAAGGGTATCTTGGAGAGGAAATGGGATATCCGCTGTTTTACGATATAAGAGTTGATAGAATTCGCGGAAAAATTTATGATACGCAGGTGAAAGAACCGGTCGATTCAGAAATAGTAAAGAAACAGAAATCCATTAACAGAAGAAACATTGGACGAAATGGCTGATGCACTGGTAGATGAATACTCTGTTGAAATTGCAGAAATGATGCCAACAGCAGAGGATTTGGGTCTGCCATTTAAAATTAGTAGACAAGAAAACCCACGAGTTGCCGCTCGTGGGTTTTCGCTTAGTCTCAAG
>CAZMND010000110.1:0-6863 GCA_964567585.1 uncultured Lachnospiraceae bacterium | reverse complement strand
GGATATCCGTATCCGGATCCATTCCCGATTCTATCGACCATTTACTCACCTCTTTCTGTCTTTTTGGGGCTCAACCCTATATTATGTCAACCTTTCAAAATCCTGTGCTCCGTGTTTACAAAGCGGACAAATATAGTCTTCCGGCAATTCTTCACCTTCATATACATAACCGCAAATCTTGCAAACCCAGCCCTTTTTCTGCTCTTTTTCAGGCAAAGGCTTAATGTTTTTATGATAATAATCATACGTAGCACTTGCATCATCATTCAACGTAACTGCATTCACTACGTCAGCAATAAACAATGTGTGCGTTTCCATATCAATTGTTTCCTTCACATAGGCTGATATATATGCATTGGTACCTTCTGTCACATAATACACATCATTAAGCGCCTGTTTTGCATATGGATAGTCTTTAAATTTATCCACATCTCTGCCGCTTTGAAAACCAAAATGCTTAAACAAATCAAAGGTCGCCTTTTCCGAAATAATGGATACATTAAAACACTTACTTTCCATAAGCGCGTTATGCGTGTGGTTCGCCTTATTTACAGCCACACAAATGCGGTTCGGTGTGCTCGTCACCTGCATCACTGTATTCACGATGCAACCGTTTTGCTTATCTTTGTCCTTGGTTGTTAAAACATATAAACCATATCCGATTTTGTACATAGCTTTATTGTCCATATAGAACCTCCATATTTTATTTCATAGAACATATCTATGTATCGTTTTTCCATTTATATACTATACATAAACAATCTGAGTAGCAATTTCTTCTGCTTTTTCTTTTCCCAGAAGTGTTTCCACAAGCAAAAGGGCAAATTCAATGGCACTTCCCATACTACGTCCTGTAATAACGTGTCCTGTTCTGACTGCTCCCGCATCTACTACAGTAGCCCCCTTTAGCTCTCCTTCAAATCCCGGATAAGCTGTAGCCTGTCTTCCTTCTAAAATACCACGACGTCCAAAAATACTCGGTGATGCACAAATTGCTGCAATATACTTGTCGTTTTCATAAAATGCATCAATCTGCTGCATAAGCGACACGCAAGCCTCTAAATTTTGCATTCCCTTAAGTCCGCCCGGTAAAATAAGCATATCATACTCATCAAAAGCCACATCCTTTAAAAGCTTATCTGCCATCACCTGAATTCCATGCGAGCCATTTGTCAAAAGCTCATCCGATATGGAAACCATATCCAGTTCAATACCTGCTCTTCTAAATATATCTACAACCGCCAATGCCTCTATTTCTTCATAACCGTCTGCTAAAAATAATGCTGTTTTTGCCATAATTAACCTCCCTGATATGTATGCAGGTAATCCTGCATTTGTATATATCATTTTAACATCAAGCGACGCCACTATTCAATGAATATTATAAGAACTTTCTAAAATTTCTATGTATTTTTTTAAGGTTTTCTATTATGATAGATGTATGTGGAGGTAATGAAGATGGGACTTGAAATTGAAAAAAAATTTTTGATAAAAAAATTACCGGAAAATTTATCAGAATACGAATGCCGCATTATGACGCAGGGATATTTAAACACGGCTCCTGTTGTCCGTGTACGTAAGGAAAACAATGAATATTACTTAACCTACAAAGGTAGTGGTATGCTTGCAAGGGAAGAATATAATCTCCCCTTAACCAAAGATGCATTTGACCATCTTTTACAAAAATCGGATGGAAATATTATTTCCAAGCATCGCTACCATATTCCATATTCTTCTTCCGATAAGAACTATACCATTGAACTGGATATATTCGATGCACCTTTTGCGCCGCTGATTCTGGCTGAAGTAGAATTTAAAAGTGAAGAGGATGCAAACGCTTTTGTTCCGCCGGAATGGTTTGATAAAGACGTAACATTTGACCCTGATTATCACAACTCGAATCTTAGCCAAAAGAAGTTTTAAAATAAAATAGGTCAGACGGATAATTCACCCTATCCGACTGACCTTTTATGATGCTATCATCTTATATTCTTTTTAATTTTTGGGTTTAGCAGTTGATTCTTTTATCTGGATTTCACCTTCAAAATCAATATGCATATGTTTTGATTTACCCTCGATAATATTAAACAACAACTGTGTTGTCTGTACAGCCATCGTTTCTACCGGCTGTTTTAATGTAGTCAGCCTTGGAACGTAATAATCGCCCCATTCAATGCCATCATATCCTGCTACCGAAACATCTTCCGGTATCTTATATCCTGCATCCTTAAGTGCTCTGCAAGCTCCGATTGCCAAACTGTCTGACATCGCGAAAATTGCAGTAAATCTTGTTCCTGAATCAATCAGTTTTTTAGTCGTAACAAAACCATTTTCCATCGAATATAAATCCAAGTCCTGATCGACATTACAAACCAATTTTTCCTGAAACTTAATATTCCTTTCCAAAAGTGCCTCTCGATAACCTTGCAGACGCTGATAACCGATAGTTCTATCACCCATTTCCGGAGTAATAACTGCAATTTCTTTATGTCCTAAATCAATCAGATATGAAACCATTTTTTTACTTGCAATTCTATCATCTACTGCAATATTGGAATAAATCGCTTTATCCATACCTTCAGGTTTTGCCCCAACTGTACTAAATACAAACGGGACCGTTATTTGTTCAAATTTTTCTTCTGAGTGAAAAAAATGTCCCCCAAGAAAAACAATACCCTTTAAGCGTTTTTCTTTAACAAGTTCCAACGCAACATCCACTTCGTCTTCATATTCTTCCACATGATGTAATACAAAGCTGAATTTTTTCTCATGAATTTCTTCTTCCATAATTTTTATCATAGAAGTAAAAAATGGATTCGTTATCCCCTTTACCAAAACGGCTATATTATTTGTATCTGTACGTTTCAGGTTTCTGGCACTGTTATTTGGCACAAATCCCGTCTCCTGTACCACTTGCAAAATCATTGCTTTCGTTTCCGCGTTAATTTCCGCATTATCATTTAATGCCCTTGAAACAGTACTAACGCTGACACCACAACGCTTTGCAATATCTTTTATCGTTATATCTGCCATTTCTTCACCACACAAATCTTTTACTAAACAGAGCACTTCTTTAGAAAAAGAAGTGCCCTATATAAGTTTCTTATCTGTCACATTCCTTAGCAAGATCATTCATTTTGTTTGCAAGTTCATCTGTACATGCACCATTTTTCAATCTCCACTTCCAGTTTGTACCGAGTGTAGACGGAACATTAATTCTTGCTTCTGTGCCAAGTCCTAAATAATCCTGAATCGGAATAACTGCCGTGTCTGCAACGCTTGCCATAGCAGACTTAATGAATTTCCAGTTAAGTTCCGGGTCTGCATCATCTGTGATTCCCACATAACTCTTTGCAAATTCTTTATCCGGACCTTCAATTGTATTAAACCAACCAACAATTGTATCGTTATCATGAGTTCCTGTATATACAACACAATTTGGTGTGTATTTTGAAGGAAGATATCCGCTCTCATCTCTTGAGTCAAATGCAAACTGTAAAATTTTCATTCCCGGATAACCTGTATCTTCAATCAACTGAATAACTGAATCTGTTAAGAAACCAAGGTCTTCAGCAATAACTGCTTTCTCACCAAGTTTCTCTTTCATAGTTCTGAATAAATCATATCCCGGTCCCGGCATCCATTTACCATTTTCTGCTGTCGGATCACCATATGGAATTGAATAATATTCATCGAATCCACGGAAATGATCAATTCTTACTACATCGTATAACTGATAGCAATAACTGATACGTTTCATCCACCAGTCATAGCCTGTTGATTTGTGATATTCCCAATCATAAAGTGGGTTACCCCAGAGCTGTCCTGTTGCTGAGAATGCATCAGGAGGACAACCAGCAACACCTGTTGGTGTACATGTATCATCAAACTGGAATAATTCCGGATTTGTCCATGCATCAGCGCTATCAAAAGCAACATAAATCGGAATATCTCCTACAATTTCAATGCCTTTGTTATTAGCATATTCTTTTAATGCAAACCACTGTTTTGCAAAATAGAACTGCTGGAACTGATAAAATTCAATTTCATCTTTCAACTTTTCTTTGTATGCAGCAACCGCTTCAGGTTTACGAAGTTTAATATCTTCGTCCCATTCATTCCAGCCTCTGCTACCATTTTCATTTTTAACAGCCATATAAAGTGCATAGTCATCCAACCAATATGCATTATCTACAACAAATTTCTGGAAATCTGCATTTTCTGCAATATTACTATTGTTGTAAGCTGTTCTTAAAGCTTTAAAACGTGATAAATAGATTTTTTCGTAATCAATGTATTCTACATTGTCACCAAAATCATAACTATCACATTCTTCTTTTGTAATAAGCCCTTCTTCAATCAATGCTTCCAAATCAATATAATATGGATTACCTGCGAATGTTGAGAATGACTGGTATGGTGAATCACCATAACCTGTTGGTCCTAACGGCAAAATCTGCCAAATATTCTGTCCTGCTTTTTCAAGAAAATCTACAAATTCATATGCTTCTTTAGAGAAAGCGCCAATTCCATATTTAGATGGAATACTGGAAATTGCAAATAAAACACCACATTTTCTCATATAAACCTCCACTTAGCCTTTTACAGCTCCGGCAATAACGCCTTCGATAATATATTTCTGGCAAGCCAGATAGAAAACAATGATTGGAATCATAGCTAAAACGAGCATAGCCATCATCGCACCCATATCAATCTGTCCATAACCACCCTTTAAGTACTGGATAGCCATAGGAATTGTTTTATATGTTTTTAAGTCTAATACCAAGTATGGTAATAAGTAGTCATTCCAAATCCACATAGCCTGCAAAATAGCTACTGTGATACATGTTGGTTTCATAATTGGTAATACGATTCCAAAGAATGTCTGCAGCGGATTACATCCGTCAATCATCGCTGCTTCTTCAATTTCAAGTGGAATTGATTTTACAAAGCCAACAAACATAAAGATTGCAAGCCCCGCTCCAAATCCCAAATATACAAAAATAATACCAACAGGATTGTTACATTTCAAAACATTAGCAATCTTAGATAATGTAAACATTACCATCTGGAAAGGTACAATCATCGAAAATGCACAAAGCATATAGAAAATCTTTGTAAACGCACTCTTCACACGTCCTATGTACCATGCACACATTGATGTACAAACTAAAATAACAAGTACTGAACATACTGTGATAAACAATGAGTTCCAGAAAGCATCGATAAATTTGATCTTTTCGATACCCCTTACATAGTTTTCAAATGCAACCCATGTCTTTTCTACAGGTAATTTAAATGGTTCTCTACTGATATACGCTTTTCTCTTGAATGAGTTTATAAGTACTATAAAAATAGGTAATACATAAACTACAGAAAGGATAGAGAAAATTGTCGTAAATATCCATCCGTGTTTTGCTTTTCTTGCATTTGTCATTACTGCTGTACCTCCTTTGATCTAGTTGCTCTCAGCTGAATCATTGAAATGATTGCAACTAAAATAAAGAATATAACCGCTTCTGCCTGACCAACACCTTCATAACCTGTTCTATCGTAGAAAGTGTTATAAATATTCATAGCAAGCATTTCTGACATTCTCATCGGTTCACCGTTTGTAAGAGCAAGGTTCTGATCGAACAATTTGAAACCGTTTGTTAATGTTAAGAATGTACAAATTGTAATAGATGGCATTACCATCGGAATTGTTACACTTTTCAAAGTCTGCCATTTTGAAGCCCCGTCGATTTTGGCTGCTTCAATCAAATCACCCGGTACATTCTGAATACCTGCAATATAGATTACCATCATATAACCTACCTGCTGCCATAAGAGCAAAATCATAAGGCCCCAGAAACCATACTTTTCATGATATGTCAATGTCAAACTATATTTATTCAAAATGCCGTTAAAAATTAACTGCCAAATATATCCCAATACAATACCGCCAATTAAGTTTGGCATAAAAAATACCGTTCTAAAAAGGTTTGTGCCTTTAAATCCTTTTGTCAAAAGGAGCGCTACCATAAACGCTAAAACATTAATTAATATAACTGATACAACTGCAAATAATGCTGTATACCATAACGAATGAACAAATGGTTTAAATACGGTTTCATCCGCAAAAATTTTTAGATAATTATTAAATCCCACAAACTGGGCATCTGTAATTGTAGTAAATTTACAAAATGATAAATATACACCTAGTACAAAAGGTGCAACAAAGAAAATAAAAAATGCAATTGCTGTAGGCAATGCAAAAATAGGAAAATATTTTTTAATCGCTTTATCCATAACTACATTCCTTCCTATTTTAAAGGGCGAAGGACTAATCCTTCGCCCTTAGAAATATTCAGAGCTTTAAACTCTTATTTTTATAATTAGTTGTTAGCTGCAGCGTATTCTGAAGCCCATCCGTCAACGAATGCTTTTTCTACTCCTGCCCAGTCGCCTGTGCCAGCTGCATATGCTGTTAAAGCTGAACCAACGCCATCTTTCCATGCTTCTGATGGAATTGTTGGGAAGTTCCATGATACAGATGTTTTGCCAGATGTGATATAAACATCAGCTGCTGCAATTAAAGCATTGTCTGCTACATAACCATCGTCAAATGATTTGAATGGTGTTAAGAATCCCATCTGGTTAGCGATAGCATCTCTACCTGTATCAGATGTGATACACCAGTTAAGGAATGCTAATGTAGCATCGATGTCTTCCTGATCTGCTTTGCTGTTTACACACCAGTAGTTTTCAGAACCTGTACAAAGACCCTGGCTTTCTTCACCTTCTGCACCAATGTAGATTGGAAGCATACCTAAATCGTCATCTGTTAAACCGCCATCGATTAATGCGCCGTATTCCCATGT
>CAZMND010000109.1:0-6886 GCA_964567585.1 uncultured Lachnospiraceae bacterium | reverse complement strand
TGATAACAACAGGGATGATAACGTCACCCTTATCTGCTGTTCTTGCGTTGAACTGCTTTGTAAATTCAACGATGTTAACACCATGCTGACCAAGTGCTGGACCAACTGGTGGTGCTGGTGTAGCTTTACCAGCAGGAATCTGTAATTTGATGTATCCTGTTACTTTCTTTGCCATGTCGGCTACCTCCTAATAAATTGTGGTTGTTGGCGCTACTCGTTGTTCGCACCTATATGTGCACCCGCAACTTTCACTCCCACGGTCTGCAAATCGCAAACCCATTGTATCTATATTTTATCCGCAAATGCAGAAAAAATATCATTTTCTAAAGAGACTCTTCTTTGGAATTACATACTCTTTACTTCAGCAAAGCTGATTTCTACCGGTGTTTCTCTACCGAACATTTCTACATTAATTGTAGCAGTCTGTTTTCCAAAATCCATTCTCTGTACGACACCAACTGTGTCTTTCCATACACCTGCGATAACTGCAACTGTATCTCCTTCTTTGAAATCAACTGAAATTTCCTGTGTGTAAATACCAAGTGATTTCATTTCTGTCTCTGTAAGTGGTACCGGTTTACTTCCCGGACCTACAAAGCCCGTTACACCTCTTGTATTACGAACAACATACCATGTATCGTCGTTCATAACCATATTAATAAGAACATAACCCGGGAACATTTTCTTCTGAACAACTTTTTTCGCGCCGTTCTTCATCTCAACAACATCCTGAAGAGGTACTCTTACTTCTAAAATCTCTTCCTTAAGTTGAGGTCTGTTCTCGATCGTCTTCTCAATATTGGCTTTAACCTTATTCTCATAACCGGAATAAGTATGTGCTACATACCAATTTGCTTCTGCCATACGATTACCCTCACTTAAAATGATGTTAAGAATTTTACTCCATACTGAATTACAAAATCAAAAACCGCAATCAACACACCAAGAACAATAGTTGTCAAAACAACCGCTACTGTCTGTTTGAGAAGCGACTTTTTGTCAGGCCATGTAATCTTTTTAAACTCAGATTTAACACCTTTAAAAAATCCGGGTTTTTTTGTTTTTTCTGTATTAGCTGAATCTCCCATGCTAACTCCTTTCAAACTGCCCGTATACGGTTGACTATTTTGTTTCTTTGTGTAAAGTATGTGACTTGCAGAATCTACAATATTTCTTTGTTTCCATTCTGTCCGGATGTGCTTTCTTGTCTTTTGTTGTATTGTAGTTACGCTGTTTACATTCTGTGCAAGCTAAAGTAATTTTTGTACGCATATCTCCACCTCCATAAGTGTATCACTTAATTATCTTTTTTCAAAATTTAGTGCAAAAAAAAAAGACCTAAATCTTCATCTCGCTTGACTACTATACCATACAGATTATGCTTCGTCAATGATTTTTCCTCGTTTTTTCAAACTTTTTTTTCGCAAATCTGTTGCAATTGGACATTTGGAATGATATATTTTAATTAAGAAAGTAGGTTATTATGCCCTGCGCACGGAAAGATTCCATACAGTGCGTGATTTCAAGGAAGAAAGGAGGGGCTCTATGAATACGAACGCGTTAAATAATATCTATAATTTTTATCTGACCACATATTCAAAAGACTGTAGCTCTCCTTTTGATTCTCACAAGAAGAGCGAGCTTCGCAGTGTGTATAATTCCATGGTAAAACTGAATAAGGAATCTCCTGTATATTTGCTGAAGAACACTCCTTCTGTGCAGGCCTTTGCCGTTGGTGTTAAGGAAAATGCCAGAATGCTTCGCAACAACATTGCCTCCCTCGGCGGCGTGGATGAAGCTTCTTTATTAAATAAGAAGGCTGCCTACTCCAGTGATGAAACAAAAGTTACAGCCAATTTCGTAGGTGAACATACCGTAACTGAAGATATCCCTTCTTTTGAAATAGAAGTGGAAAATCTTGCCACCGGTCAGACAAACCTAGGCGATTATCTTCCAAGCGACACGAAGACATTTTTACGTCCGAGGACCTATTCCTTTGATTTGCACATCAATGATATGAACTATGAATTCCAGTTCTCCATTGGCGAGTCCGAAACCAACCTTCAGGTTCAGGAAAGACTTTGCAAATTGATTAACAATTCTAACGTTGGGTTAGAATCACAAATTTTAAACGATGATAAGGGCAATACCGCATTAGAAATCAGGTCCATATCAACCGGTATTATTGAAGGCAAAGAAACCACATTTACCATCACTGATTTTAAGACCAGTCAGGCTGCGGGAAGTGTTTCCTATTTTGGTCTCAACAAAATAAAGACCCCTGCTGCCAATGCCCACTTTTATATAAATGGCAATCTACACTCGTCCTATTCAAATAACTTTACGGTAGAAAAAACCTACGAGTTACAGTTGAAGGGTACAACAGATCCTGACGAACCGGTTACGATTGGCACCAAAAATGACGTTGAATCGTTGGTGGGAAACATTTCTCATATGGTACAGGGCTACAATGATTTTATGAAATCCATTGCCGAATACCGTGATGAACACCCGATGAGCAACAGACTTCTCAATGAAGTAAGCGGAATCGCAAATTATTACAGTGATACGTTTTCATCCCTCGGTTTATCCGTAGATGAAGATGGTATAATTGCAATTAACAGCGATGAAATGAAAACTTCATTGGAAAGTGAGAATATGGAAGATTTATTCTCCAATATGAAGAATTTCACTTCGTCGTTGCTTAGAAAATCAAACGAAGTCACTTTGGACCCAATGAAATATGTGGATAAAAAGGTCGTTGCATACAAAAATCCGGGGAAAACTTTCTCAAATCCATACACATCCAGTATATACAGTGGTATGATGTTCAACTATTACTGCTAAATGAGGGAAATTTAAGTACACTTAAGTTTCCCTTTTTCTTTTCCATTCCCACAAATAATGCTATAATATTGGTAGTTTCAATGTTTGGAGGCAACTATGAATGTTTTAATGTACGAATGGCCGTCTTTTACCGGCGATGCCATCAGAAAAGTATTTAAGAAAAACCATATTCACGTAGATACCTTCTACTATTATCCTCTTGCTTCTTTGGAAGAAGACGATGTTTTTGTGGATAAATTTGAGAAGAAAATCGCCGGCGGGTCCTATGACTATGTTTTCAGTGTGAACTATATTCCGGTCGTTGCCATAGCCTGCCACAACAAAAACATTCCGTATGTTTCCTGGAGCTATGACAATCCGCTAAACATTGCATGCATCGAAAACACTCTGCACTTTCCGACAAACTATGTTTTTTTATTTGATAAAAGTCAGGCCCAAGGATATATATCCCAGGGTTTTGATCACATCTGGCATCTGCCTCTGGCAGCGGATACAGATTACTATGATTCCTTCAAACCTTCTGCAAAGGAATTGCAAAAATACAAAAGCCGGATTTCTTTTGTGGGACAAATTTATAATTCCACCTATCCCGGTCTTGTCGCACCGCTGGGTGAATTCGAGCGCAAATACCTGGATTCCCTCATCAATGTGCAGACAGATTTGTATGGTGCCTTTGTGATAGACAACTATTTGAACGATGACATTATAGAGAAGGTCAATGCATGCTATAAAGAAAAGCTTACGGATTCGGATTTCCAAATCACCAAAAAGAAGCTTTCTTATTCCATGTCAACCTATGTTACTTTCAAAGAACGTGTGGCAATTTTGTCCCTGCTGTCCAAAAAGTTTGATGTGTCTCTTTATTCAGGGGATGAGCACCCGCTTCTTACAGAGGCAAAACAACGTGGACGTGTAGATTACGGTACCGAAATGCCCTACGTCTTCAAATGCAGCGACATCAACTTAAACATTACGCTAAAATGTCTTCAGACCGGTATTCCGTTACGAGCCTTGGACATTATGGGTTGTGGGGGGTTCCTTCTTTCCAACTATCAGGAGGAACTTTTGGACTATCTGGTTCCTGATGAAGATTTTGTATACTACGAGGATTTCAAGGACGCTTATGCCAAAGCAGACTTTTATCTGAAAAACGATACATTAAGAAAAAAAATTGCCGTGAACGGTTATGAAAAAATCAAGAAGTACTTCTCCTACGATGACCGTTTTGAATTTATGAAAGAATGCTGTCCTTTTATGAAGTAAGGAAACTGTTATGTATAAAAAATTATCGACACTATGGGCAGGCCTAATGTTTGTATTTATCGCATTACTTCTGCCCCTTTATATACCTCCACGCGGCTATTCTTATATGGGAACCGACAAATTCTATTTCTTTTTGTACGGAATGGCCGTCTTTACAATATGCGGAATTCTGCTTTTCATATATTCCGCCGCCCAAAAGAAAATAGGGAAATTCAGCATAACCGATTGGTTTGTGCTTCTGTTTGGAGCCGCCTGTATGCTTTCATTTTTATTCTCCGCTCACAAAGACACCTCCCTTATCGGAAATGACGAGTGGAATATGGGGCTTATTTCACAGCTGTTATTTGTCCTTATATATTTTGGAATTTCCCGCTATATTTCCCGCATAAGTCAGTGCATTTACGCAGTTTGTATTGCCGGCGTACCTATGGCATTTTTAACCATCGTTAATCGTTTTGGATTTTATCCGTTTCCGATTAACGGCAAGCATCCGCTTTATGTTTCCACCATCGGTAACATTAATTGGTTCTGTGGTTTTTTTATTATGATTACCGCTATGGAGTTGGTTTTGTTCTTTTACAGCAAGTCTCGCAAAGAAAAATGTCTGTTTGGATGTGCACTTTTTCTTTCACTGCTTGCGATGATTTGCCAGGGAAGTATGAGCGGTTATGTGGCTTTACTCATTTTATTACTTCTTTTATTAAAGCCCGCTTTAAAAAACAGACAATGTTTTCTGACTTATTTAGAAATTTATTTGCTCCTTTTTTCAGGGTGCACACTTACATATATCACCGGAT
Organism: uncultured Lachnospiraceae bacterium; assembly: GCA_964567585.1. Classification (GTDB taxonomy): domain Bacteria; phylum Bacillota; class Clostridia; order Lachnospirales; family Lachnospiraceae; genus CALZKI01. The sequence continues at coordinate 1,979 of CAZMND010000109.1, read as the reverse complement.
ATTTTATTCCGGGCACTTACGCAGAATACGACCCGATTATTAACCTCGTAGCGTTTTCCGTATTACCCTGTATTTGTCTTTTTACGGTGGCATTACTGTATATGATTTTGCATTTTAAAGCGAAAGATTTTGACCTGACTTTTTTATACAAATATGTGGTCAGCAGCGTAATCATATTGTTTGCAGGTTATCTGCTTTTGTGTCTTTTAAACACACTTTTACCTCATATAACACCGGCTTTGAATGGCATTTCCGCCTTCACTTTCGACAGATTCTGGTGGAGCACCAGAGGCGGCACCTATGCCATCGGCGTTCAGGCCTTTGTATCACTCCCTTTGTGGCGCATGTTTGTTGGTATCGGTCCTGACGTTTTTTTGACATATGTTTATGACAATCTCGATAAGGTGACTGTAGCAAAATCATTCCAGCTTCAGCCACTTGCCAATGCCCACAATGAGTTTCTGACAATGCTTGTCAACACAGGGCTTTTTGGCCTTACCTGTTATGGCGGAATTTTTGTATCGGCTATAAAAAATGCAATAAAATATACAAATCCGTTTATCAAAGTGATTTTATTTGGTATATTGGGATATATGATAAATAATTTTTTTAGTTTCCAGCAAGTCATCAGCACATCTTTTGTGTTTGTAATGCTTGGAATATTAGAAAACCTTTTGCGAAAGGAGCGGGGAAATGCTTCCAATTAGTGTTTGCATCATCGGAAAAAACGAAGAAAAATATTTGGACGACTGCTTAAAGCATCTTTCGATATTTGACTGGGAAATTGTGTTTGTAGATACCGGTTCTACCGACAAAACACGCGAAATTGCCTTGAAATACACAGATAACGTCTATGATTTTGAGTGGATAAAAGACTTTAGTGCCGCAAGAAATTTTGCTGCCTCAAAAGCCACAAGAGACTGGATTTTAGCGGTAGACTGCGATGAATTTGTAGAACCTTTTGATATCAAGGCTCTAAAGCAAAAATTAAAAGATTATCCTGACGCAATTGGGCAAATGGATATTCTAAATATTTTAAATGGTACAATAGAACCTCTCCCACATACGGTTAGCCGGCTTTACAATAGGATTTTTTACCATTGGGAAAACCCAATCCATGAACAACTAATTCGGATAGACCACTCAAATGCCTGTGGTTTTCACACCGGTATATCCGCCATACATTATGGTTACGCTCTATCGCAAAAAGAAAAAGAAACTAAAACTATAAGAAATCTGAATATGCTACTTTCCTCCATTGCCGCAGGAACATCTGACCCTTACTATTACTACAAAACCGGGTGCGAGTACGCTAATTTAAAAGATTATTCTAATGCCATTAAATATTTTGAATTAACTTTTGAATACGAATTAAATCCATCGATTTTCTGGGTTCAGGAATTAATGTATCAATATGGTGCCACCTTGCTTTTAGCTAATCAAGCCGAAATTGCACTTGGTTTGGAAGCTGTATATGAGGATTTTTCATCTGTCCCGGAATACATTTATATGATGGCCTTAATTTATGCCGCAAATGGTTTATTCACAAAAGCACTTTCTATGTTAAATAAGGTCGTCTCCATGAAAGAAGAGTGTCATATTTTGGCAGGCGTTACAACCTATGTGGGTTATTTTCAACTCGGCAATATCTGTCACCATCTAAAAAAAGACAATTTGGCAAAAATATATCTTAAAAAAGCAGGTGATTATGAACCAGCTAAAAAACTATTGACTACTCTACAGTATCTCTGATATTACTAATATGTTTTATATGTTGAAAAGGGACCGTTTTTGAACTCGGTCCCTTTTCAAATTAGTATGACTAATCTGTTATTTAAGATACTTAAATTACTGTAATAAGCTGAGGATACCCTGGTTAGCCTGATTAGCCTGTGCAAGCATTGCCTGACCAGCCTGCTGTAAGATATTCTGGTTAGAATATTTAACCATTTCTTCAGCCATGTCTGTATCACGGATTG
>CAZMND010000108.1:0-6911 GCA_964567585.1 uncultured Lachnospiraceae bacterium | reverse complement strand
TGTTACACTTGAAGATGATGTGCCAAAAAGCCCCTTTCTATCGTGTTTTTTGAGGAACAAATTCATTCAAGTCCCATCTTCCGCATAAAAAGTCTTAGACAATTGTCTGAGGCTTTTTTTATTTATTCGGATATGCTATGATTGAAAATAAGCAATCAAAGGAAAGGAGGTGCCATATGAAATACCACATCAACGATGACTGCGGTAAAGCTGCATATTTACAATTGTATGAGCAACTGCGTAAAGATATTGCCAGTGGCATATATCCATATGGTACAAAGCTTCCTTCCAAGAGAATTCTGGCTGAAGAAACCGGAGTCAGTGTGATTACGATTCAGCATTCCTATGCTATTTTGTGCGATGAAGGATATGTGGAATCGAGACAGCGGAGCGGTTATTTTGTAATATATAAAGAGAGTGATTTTATTTCAAATGTAGAGGCGGCAGAGCCTGTTTTGGCGCATAAAGAAGGGCAACACAGAGTGAAGAATGAATTTCCGTTTTCGGTGCTTTCCAAAACGATGCGGAGAGTACTGACGGAATACGCAGAAGCGGTTTTGGTAAAATCGCCAAACCATGGATGTGTAGAACTGCGAGGTGCAATAGCAGCCTATCTTGCAAGAAGTTGTGGAATCAGTGCAAAGCCGGAGCAGATTATTATCGGTTCGGGAGCAGAGTATTTGTATAGTCTGATTGTTCAGCTTTTGGGAAAAGAACGTATTTTTGCCTTGGAGAATCCCTCTTATGATAAGATTCGAAGGGTATATGAAGCCAACGGTGTTGTGTGTGATATGCTAAAACTTGGGAAGGATGGGATTAAGACTGCGGAACTGGAGCGGACAGGGGCCACAGTTCTTCACATTACACCTTTCAACAGTTTTCCAAGTGGAATTACCGCCAGTGCGTCAAAACGTTCTGAATACATACAGTGGGCCGGAAAAAGGGGCGGATGTATCATAGAAGATAACTATGATTCAGAATTGACAGTATCTAAGAAAAATGTGGATACAGTATTTTCACTGGCAAAGGATTGTCCGGTAATTTATTTGAATACATTTTCGGAGACAGTGGCACCTTCTATGCGAGTTGGTTATATGGTTTTGCCGGAAAGTATGCTTTCGGACTTTGAAAGCCGTCTTGGCTTTTATTCCTGTACGGTTCCTGTTTTTGAGCAGTATGTGTTGGCAGAACTTATCAATAACGGAGATTTTGAAAGACATATCAATCGTACGCGCAGAGCCAGAAGAAAACAAAAATAAAAATCTGGTTATATAAAAACTTTTTGTTTTGGGTATTTAAATGACTCCAAATCGTGGTATACTGACAACAGAATTAACTACGATTAAAGGAGTCATTTGTTATGTCATATAAAAAAATACTTACCATTCAGGACATTTCTTGTGTAGGACAGTGCTCACTTACTGTTGCACTTCCGATTATTTCAGCTTGCGGCATTGAGACTTGTGTGTTACCGTCAGCGGTTCTTTCCACACATACAGCAGGTTTTTCGGGATATACATTCCGTGATTTAACCGAAGATATGCCGGCTATTAATGAACATTGGAAAAAAGAAGGAATTAAGTTTTCGGCGATTTATACAGGATATCTTGGCAGTACAAAGCAGATTGAATATGTGGAAGCTATTATGAATGATGCGGCGGCAGAAACTTGCGTGAAAATTGTTGACCCGGCTATGGCGGATAATGGAAAACTGTATCCGGGCTTTGATAATGAATTTGTCGAGGCGATGAAGGGGCTTTGCGGAAAGGCTGATTATATCGTGCCAAATATTACAGAAGCTTGCTTTTTGACTGATACCGAGTACAAAACAGAGTACGACAGAGCGTACGTTGATGAACTTTTAGAAAAGATGGTTGCGCTCGGCTGTAAAAACATTATTTTTACAGGAATTTCCTATGCACCTGAAACAACGGGTGTGGTTGTTTATGAAGATGGAAAGTATTCCTACTATGAACATGAAAAACTGTCTAACAGTTGTCACGGAACCGGTGATATTTATGCATCTTCTTTTGTTGGCGCTTATGTGAGAGGAAAAAGTGCTTTTGAAGCAGCTAAGATTGCGGCAGATTATACAGTGGAATGTATCAAAGCAACTGCAGGAGAAGATAACCATTGGTATGGTGCGAAGTTTGAGCCTGTGCTTATGAAATTAATTCGTGCGGTAAATGAATAAAAGAAGCAGACCGTTTGCAAATGCGAGCGGTCTTTTGTTTTATCTTTTCGCACAATTTCTGTTTCCAATTGCCCATAATAATGGTATGATTAAATGGATAATAAGCGGCCCACCCGCTGGAGGAAGTTTTATGAAATATATGATACAGATTGGCATAATTGCCACAATTAGTTTCATAGCGGAATTGTTACATTTCTTTTTGCCATTACCGATACCGGCGAGTGTATACGGAATGGTAATTTTGTTTGTGCTTTTGTGTCTTAAGGTGATTAAGCTGCCTCAGGTGGAAGGCGTGGCGGATTGGATGCTTTCGGTTATGCCGATTTTCTTTATTGCGCCATCGGTAGGGCTCATTAATTCCTTCGACAGTATTAAAGGGCAAGTGATACCGCTTGTTTTTATTTGCTTTATATCTACGGTTGTGGTGACGGCGCTTACAGGTCTTGTTGCGCAGGGAATTATCCGATTGCAGAAAAAGAGAAAGGAAGGTAAAAAGAATGGATAATGTATTACTTTCTACCACTTTTTTTGGTGTGACAATCAGTCTTTTGACATACTTTTTCGGAATGTTTCTTAGAAAAAAATTTAATTATGCCATCGTCAATCCACTTTTAATCAGCACGATTTTGACAATTGTATTTTTGCTTGTTTTTGATGTGGATTATGAAACGTATAATCAGGGGGCACAGTATTTATCGGTATTTTTGACACCTGTAACGATATGTCTCGCGGTTCCACTCTACAGACAACTTCAGGTTTTAAAGAAAAATGTCATAGCGGTCATTGTGGCTATCAGCTGCGGGGTAATCGCGCATGCGTTCACATTGATTGCTTTGGCAAAATTATTCGGAATTGAAAAAATCCTCACACTTTCCATTCTTTCCAAAAGTGTCACAACACCTATTGCGGTGGGTATCAGCCACGAACTTAACGGAATAGAGGCAGTGACTATTATGGGAGTGATGGTGGCTGGAATTATGGGAGCGGTTTTAGGTCCGATTGTTTGCAAATTGTTTCGAATAAAGGAACCTGTGGCGCAAGGGCTTGGAATAGGATCGGCATCTCATGCAGTAGGTACTTCCAAAGCACTGGAAATGGGTGAAATCCAGGGCGCAATGAGTTCTCTTGCGATTGTTGTTACCGCGATTTTAACTGTGATTGTGGTGCCGATAGTGGCGAAATTTGTGTAGCTAAATTCAAAATTTATTTTTCGACAAAAAAAAGGAAATTTGAAAGATACGTGGAATATTGAAAATGTAGGTGTTTTTTGAAGGTTTGTTCAAATATGGAGGGAATTATGAATATCCGCGAAAGTTTGGAACAATGGGAAAAAGAATATTTAAGTCCTTATGCGGCACTTAGTATGGACTCAAAGGGCCGTTTGAAGGAAGAAGAGCCATGCGACATACGTCCTGTTTTTCAGAGGGACAGGGACAGAATTTTACACAGTAAGTCTTTTAGAAGACTGAAGGATAAAACGCAGGTTTTCTTAACCCCTGAAGGGGACCATTATCGTACACGTCTGACACATACTTTAGAGGTGTCACAAAATGCCAGAACCATAGCCAAGGCGTTACAGCTTAACGAGGATTTGGTAGAGGCAATTGCACTTGGTCATGACCTCGGACATACACCTTTTGGTCATGCGGGCGAGAGAGCGCTGGATGGAGTGTGTCCTTACGGCTTCAGCCACAGTGAACAGAGTGTGCGTACAGTAGATGTTTTGGAAAAGGGTGGAATCGGATTAAACTTGACTTTTGAAGTTCGGGATGGTATTAAGAATCACCAGACTTCCGGTGAGCCGGCTACATTGGAAGGAAAAATTGTACGTTTTTCTGATAAAATTGCATACATACATCACGATATGGATGATGCCATACGAGGCGGCATCTTAACTGAAGGAGATGTGCCAAAGGAAATCGGAGATGTAATCGGGTACACTACCGGAGAGAGACTGGACCATTTTATTCATGATCTTGTGACAAACAGCTACGGTAAAAATGATATTATGATGTCTGAACCTGTTGCAAAAGCAATGAAGGATTTAAGACGTTTTATGTTTGAAAATGTATATACCAACAAGAATGCCAAAAGCGAAGAAGCGAAAGCGGAAATGCTGATGGAAACCTTGTATGAGTATTATTTAAAGAATTTTGATAAATTACCGCAGGATTTGAAGAGTCTTGTGGATAAAAACGGTGACCCGAAGGAACGCATTGTATGCGATTATGTAGGGGCTATGACGGACAGATTTGCCATTGCCATGTATGAGGAGTTGTATATTCCGAAGTCTTGGCACGGCTAAAATACAATGAAGGGAGAGAAGGCTATGTATTATCCGGAAGAACTGGTAGAAGAAGTGCGTATGAAAAATGATATAGTAGATGTCGTTTCCGGATATGTCAGACTTCAGAAGAAGGGAAGCAGTTATTTTGGTCTGTGTCCTTTCCACAATGAAAAATCTCCTTCTTTCTCCGTATCGCCTATAAAACAGATGTATTACTGTTTTGGTTGTGGTGCGGGAGGTAACGTATTTACTTTTGTACAAAATTATGAAAATTATAGTTTCCCCGAGGCAATCAAATATCTTGCGGACAGAGCAAGTGTGAGTTTGCCGGAAATTGAATATTCCGAAGAAGCCAAAAAGAAAGAAAGCAAACGGGCTGTTTTATTGGAAATCAATAAGCAGGCGGCGAATTATTTTTACTATCAGCTTCGAACGGAACATGGAAAAATAGGTTATCGTTATTTTCAGGGGCGAAAGCTTTCGGAAGAGACGATGAAAAAGTTTGCACTGGGTTTTGCCAATGTAACCAGCGATGATTTGGTGAATTATTTAAAGTCTAAAGGCTTTAAGGATGAACAGATTGTTGAGGCGGGACTTGGCAGTGTGGATGAAAAGTACGGTTTGCACGATAAGTTTTGGAACAGGGTTATGTTTCCGATTCAGGATATTAACCACCGCGTTATCGGTTTTGGCGGCAGGGTTATGGGAGATGCCAAGCCTAAGTATCTAAACTCGCCTGAGACGATGATTTTTGATAAGAGCAGAAATTTATATGGTCTGAATTATGCCAGAACGTCAAGAACCGGAAACATTATTATTTGTGAAGGATATATGGATGTTATAGCGATGCATCAGGCCGGTTTTACTCAGGCAGTTGCCTCGCTTGGAACTGCATTTACCGTAGGACAAGCCAATCTTCTAAGGCGGTATACCAATCAGGTGCTTTTGGCGTACGACAGTGATGGTGCGGGAACCAGTGCGGCCCTTAGAGCACTTGGTATTTTAAGGGAGGCAGACCTTGTAGGAAAAGTTATTCATTTAGAGCCTTACAAGGACCCGGATGAATTTATTAAAAATCTTGGTGCCGAGGAGTTCCAGAAAAGAATTGATGAAGCAGAAAACAGCTTTTTCTTTGAAATCAGGGTTTTGGAGCGGGAGTTTGATTTGAAGGACCCGGATTCCAAGACCAGGTTCCATCGGGAAATTGCCAAGAAATTATGCAGCTTTGGCGAAGAAGTAGAGCGTGAAAATTATATTCAGGCAATCGCAGAGAAGTATAATGTAGGCTATGATAATTTACGAAAGCTTGTTACTTCGTATGCGTCAAAAACGGGGCTTGCAAAGCCGATAGAAAGACCAAAATCCGGTGTCAAAGCCAAAAATACGCCGGAAGAAGCGGCGAAGAAAAACCAACGTCTTTTGATTACATGGATAACTGACAGTCCAAGTATTTATAAGACGGTAAAGAAGTATATTACCCCAGAGGATTTTACCGAGGAGTTATATAAACAGGTAGCGATAAAACTGTTTGAGGATATCGAAAATAATGCCTATAATCCGGCGGCGATTATCAGTATGTTTTCTGATGACGAGCAGCAAAGACAGGTGGCGGAACTTTTTTCTACCACGTTGATAGGGCTGGAAACGCAGGCGGACAGACAAAAAGCATTTCACGATATCGTGGTGGCAGTAAAGAAGAATAGCTACGAACACTATTCACAAAAATTGGGCAGTGATATTGATGCACTTAAAAAAGTAATTGAAGGAAAAAAAGCATTGGAAGAACTGCAGAAAACGCATATTTTGCTGAATGAAGGATAATAATAGAACTAGACAATGGAAGGACGGAAAGCCGAAATGGACGAAAACACACAGGTACAGTTTGATGAGAAATTAAAAGAACTCATCGGCTTAGCGAAAAAGAAAAAAAATGAATTGGATTTAAAAGAAGTACAGGATTTTGTGGCTGCTTTGAAACTCCAGGAAGAACAGATGGACAAGGTATTTGAAGAATTGGAAAAGAATGGTGTAGAAATTCTTGGAATACCGGAAGCAGATGATATCGATGACGAAGAAATTATTTTGACAGAGGAAGATGAAGTAGATGTTGAAAATCTGGATTTAACTATGCCGGATGGATACAACTTGGAAGATCCTGTCAGAATGTATTTAAAAGAAATCGGTAAGGTTCCGCTTTTGTCTGCGGAGGAAGAAATCGAGCTCGCAAAAAGAATGGAAGAAGGCGATGAGGAAGCGAAAAAACGTCTTTCAGAAGCCAATCTCCGTCTTGTAGTAAGTATTGCAAAAAGATATGTAGGCCGTGGTATGCTTTTTCTTGACTTGATTCAGGAAGGTAACTTGGGTCTTATTAAGGCTGTTGAAAAATTCGACTACAGCAAGGGTTATAAGTTCTCTACTTATGCAACATGG
>CAZMND010000107.1:0-6965 GCA_964567585.1 uncultured Lachnospiraceae bacterium | reverse complement strand
TTCAGGGTTGCATTATTGTTTATTTGTCAAGGTTCGAGTTACTTGATTTATCAAGTGACTTGCCCGCCATTTAGTGACGAGCGACTTTGTTATAATACCAAATGAGAAATTTATTGTCAACACATTTTTTAAAAATTTTTCCACAATTTTTTTAAATTGTTTTTTGTTTTCCACAATGCGCTGTTTTGGCCTCTTTTTTGACAAAAGAACTGCTTTGAAAAATCATTTCCAAAGCAGTTTTATCTTACAGTATATTTCCTACAATATCTTTTCCCTGTTCCAAGATTATATCCATAGCTTTCATTTGAAATTCCGGTCCAAGTATTTTTTCGCCCACTATTGCAATCAAATTGTTTTCATATAAGTAGGATAACAATTCACTGTTACCTATATACATATTAATATATTCACCGATTCTGCCCAAATCAAATAATCCAATCAGGCAAAGGGCAAACCAGACAATTAGGCCGGTTTCAATAATTCCAAATATAGCTCCTGCCAATTTGTTCACCAAACTGATTACCGGAAGTGAGGCCAATATTTTCATACCGCCTAAAGCCATTTTTATTAATTTGTGACCAATTGATAAAATCAACACCATAATTATCGTTGTAAGCATTTGTACAAATTGTTTGCTGGTATAGCTTTTTAAAACTGCACTAAGCAAAACAACAAACACAGACAGCACTAACAACGACACACAATTGATAAGTTCTTTTACCAGACCGTTCTTATATCCGTTAATGATATTCAGCAAAGCAATAATACCAATCACAATAAGAGCCCAGTTCCAACTCAAAATATCCATATTACACCTACCGCTTCTATTTTAGTACTACATTTTCCAAGGTATCATCCGTTACAATCAGATAATTTTCTATATTATCGGTTGCAATAATTTTTTGCATACTGCTTTCATAAACACCCGAGAATTTTTTTCTTCCGCCAATGGTATACACGTTCCATTCGTTCTTATTATATATAAGAATACTTTTTTCCGTAATAACAAGGTCTGTGTATTCGCAATCGAATTCCAACGTATCCTGTTTTTCACCTTCTATATTATATAAATCCATATAGTATTTGGTTCCACCTTCTATGTTTTCAAATATCAGGCCCACATATTCTTTGTTACTGTAGACACCAAGGATTTCCTGACTAAGAAGCGTTTCACTAAGTACAGCAGGCTTTTGATTGCCTTTATAAAACATAATTCTGTCATCAGCCACCGCTACCATAATTTCTTCATTCATAAATTTTACATATGGAACAAGTGAATCCGTGTAGTTAAATCCACTCACGTAGTTATGAAGTTCATTCTGACCCACTTCTCCAAAATTGTAAAATGCTACACTGGAGCGCATTACACCACTGTCCACATACAAATATGAAACCGCCATAAGCATACCATCCGGCGATAACGCCACCGCCATCGGATATCCACTGTTACTCATTTTGGTTTTAAAGAAAACAAGAACATTTCCTTTTGCATCATAAACATAAATCCATGTAGTACTGCCATCCTCCATCACTGCTGCCACAATACCACTTTCCGAAACTGCCACATTTTTTACCGGCATATTGGTCGAGATGGTTCCCAGTATTTTTTCAGAATCCATCACATAAATGCTTCGTCCGTTATAATCAGAAATGGCGATACTGTTTTCTGTGACGCCTACAATCGGTTTTTGCATTTCATAGGTCTGGTTCCATACCTTATTACCGTCTACATCTACACACGATGCACCATCTTTACTGTAAGAAACCAGATTTTTTCCAATTTGTAAGGTTACACTTGTTGAAGATTCGGTGCGTTCGGTTACTTCCTTAATATTATAATTCGTATATATCCGCAATGTATGATATAAAAAGAAAGCCAGAACAATAAATGCAATGACACCTAGTGTTATGCAAAAAAAACGCAGCTTCGACTGGCGATGTCTGCGGATTTTTTCTTTATAGTCCCTTTCCTTATCGTTTCTATAATTCCTAATATTACTCATATTGCCCTTTCAACAAATAGCTTTTTCTATTCGACAGAAAATTTGTAAATAGTTGTGGAGTCATACGGATTGTCCTTATCAAAAATTGCCGAAACAAAATTCTCCTCATTGATGTGATTAGGAAAATATTGTGTTTCCATACAAATAGCACCGTGTGTCTTATAAAGTATCTTATCACGGCCTCTGCATAATCCCAGATAATTTCCTGTATAAATCTGTATTCCCGGCAAATCCGTAAATACTTCCATACAACGGCCACTGTTTTCTTCGTATAACCGGCCGATTTTTTTGAGAGTACCATCCCAGTTATCCACGCAGAAATTATGGTCGTAACCCTTTGTTTTTTTTAGTTCTTCGCTGTCACTTTCAAGACCGCTACTCAACTTTTTACCCACAGTAAAATCCATAACCGTATCTTTTACATTTCTTATTTCACCTGTCGGGATTCCTTTATCATCAATTGGCGTATAGTTCGAACATGCAAGCCACAAGGTGTGATTTTTTACCGATGAAGACAAATTACCGCTCAGGTTGAAATAGGAATGGTTCGTCATATTAACAATCGTCTTTTTATCCGTAGTGACATAATAATGAATCTTCAGTTCGTTATCATCCGTTATGCTAAAAGTAATGCGATTGACTTTATTGCCCGGGAATCCCATCTCACCTTCCGCGCATTCACAGAAAAACATAATCTCGTTTTCTTCATACTTTTTTACAACCCAGACGCGCTTCTGGTAACTTAAAATAAAATGACTATGTAAGTTATGTCCGTCAGGTCCTGCTTCCAGGCAATACTCTTTCCCATCTATTGAATATCTCGCATTGGCAATCCTATTTGCATTCGGGCCGACACTACAACCAATACTATGCCAATTCTGATAATAATGTGATAGCTTGTCATAGCCCATAACCACATTTTCTATTGTACCGTTTTTATCCGGCACATACAAACCCACAATGGTCGCCCCGAAATTACTTATTTCTACACGCATACCATTCTTATTTTTAATCACATAAAGAAAAATATCTTCGCCGCTTAAGGCTTTATCCCAAAATATTTTTTCCACTGCGCCACCTCCCGGATTAGCCTATACTTCCGTTCTACCTTCAAAAGCACGAAGCAAGGTCACCTCGTCGATACATTCCAGTTCGCCTCCCACAGGTACACCACTGGCAATTCTGGTTACCTTAATACCTGTCGGTTTGATAAGGCGGCTGATATACATTGCTGTCGCTTCTCCTTCAAGGCTTGAATTGGTCGCAATAATCACTTCATCCACATCGCCCTGCAATCTTTGTAACAATTCCTTCAGTCGGATATCGCTTGCAGTAATGCCAAGCATCGGGTCGATAGCCCCCTGTAAAATATGGTATACTCCGTCATACTTGCCGGTTTTTTCATACGCCACCATATCTCTTGTGTTTTCTACCACCATAATCATTTTCTGATTACGGTTCTGATTGGAACACACGTTACAAAGTTCTCTGTCCGAAAGGCAACAACATTGCTTACAATATCGAACATTTTCTTTTGCCGTCATCATAGCTGTTGCCAGTCTGTTCACCTTTTCCTTTGGCATATTGATAATGTGGAAAGCAAGGCGCTGCGCCGTCTTATTTCCAATGCCCGGAAGCCCGGATAATTCTTCTATTAATTTACCTATATATCCGCCATAAAAATCCATTAGAACGGGTAGCCTCCACCAAGACCTAATCCGCCCGTCATACGACCCATTGCTTCCTGACTGGCTGCATCAGCCATACGAAGCGCTTCATTTGTTGCAGCCATAACTAAATCCTGTAACATTTCAACATCATCAGGATCTACTGCGTCTTTATCAAACACTACTTTTACAACTTCTTTTTTTCCTGTTACGGTTACTTCAACAGCACCACCGCCTGCTTTAGCCGTAAATTCCTTTGTTTCCAATTCTTTCTGGCTTTCTTCCATCTGACGTTGCATTCTCTGTGCCTGCTTCATCAGGTTGCCCATATTTCCCGGCATTCCTCCAGGATATCCACCACGTTTTGCCATAATAATCCTCCTAATAATTTCAATATTTATTTATATAAATTCTTCAGCATCATCTTCAATTTCATCAATTTCAAACTGTATTGCCGTCAAATCCACATATTTCGTATCAAATTCCCTATCATCCTTTACACTCTGAATATCTATCAAAATCTGCTTATCCACTGCCTCTGATATTTTATCCTGTAAAAATTCTTTATTACCTTCCTGTTTTAAAAGATAATCAGAACCTACACCATCCTCCACTACAACAAGCAGTCTGTCTTCACCGTTAAGACTCAGTTTGGCTGTTTTGAGATAAGTTTTCATAGGTTGCGGCAAATCATTGCGTATTGCTCCCCACTGTCTGATAACCTGTTTTACATCCTCAGGAACCGCCCTGTCCAATGTTTTCTTAACAACAGGAGCCCCCTGCGGCTTTTCGTATCCCATATTAGTCACCGGAGTCATATTGACTGCAATTGCGCCACTTTCTATTCTTTCTTCCAGTGCACGAATTCTGTCAAGAAGCGCATCCTGACTCACTTCCATTTCCGGCTTACAAAGTTTAATAAGCAGCATTTCTATCATAACACGTTTTTGCGACGCATATTTAATTTTTCCGGACAATTCAGAAAAAGCACGGATATGGTGCATAAGCGCATCTATTTCAATAGCGTCCGCCTGTTCCTTAAGACGCTCCAAATTTTCTGAAGAAGCATCAATAACATCCTCTAAATTATCGGAAGTTTTCACCAGAAGTATATTTCTTAAATACCAGATAAAATCTGTAACAAACTGGGACAATTCTCTGCCCTTATAAATAATTTCTTCCAAAAGCGTAATGCAGCCGAGCACATTTCTCTCTACTATATTTTTTAAAAGCCTTGCAAAAACATCCTGATCCACTGCCCCAAGAACATCAAGCGCCATATCATAGGTCAGCTCTTTGCCAAAATGGAAAGCAAGACACTGATCAAGTAAACTTAGGGCATCACGAAGAGAACCATCCCCCATTTTTGCCACATAACGGAGTGCCTTATCTTCTACCGGTACATTTTCTGTGACCATCAGTTCTTTTAAACGGTCTGCAATCGTGTCAATGGAAATACGTCTAAAGTCGTATCTCTGACATCTGGATAAAATAGTAATCGGTATTTTATGCACTTCCGTAGTTGCCAAAATAAAAATAACATAAGAAGGTGGTTCTTCTAATGTCTTAAGGAGCGCATTGAACGCCCCTATAGACAACATATGAACTTCGTCGATAATGTAAACCTTGTATTTTCCTTCCGTCGGTGAGTATGAAACTTCATCCACAATTTCACGGATATTATCTACACCATTGTTGGATGCTGCATCAATTTCAATTACATTCATGCTGACACCTGCCGCAATCGCACAACACACGCTACATTCTCCACACGGGCTGCCATCAATTGGATTTTCACAGTTTACGGATTTTGCAAAGATTTTGGCTACAGAGGTTTTACCCGTACCTCTTGTTCCCGTAAACAAATAGGCATGTCCTATACGGTTCGATTTTATTTGGTTTTTCAAGGTTGTTACAATATGGTCCTGACCTTTTACTTCTTCAAAGCTACCGGGTCTGAACTTTCTGTACAAAGCTGTATACGACATTTTCTAGTCTCCAAAACTAATTCCTAATAATTTAGCCTCTTTGATGATGCCCGCATCCGGATCAAGCATTTTCAGCTTGCCTGCCACATCTTCAAGCGGCACTTTCACGATTTCACGGTCTTTGATGCCTACCATAAAACCATATTCACCCTTCAAAATAAGTTTGCCGGCTTCAGCACCAAGACGGCTGGCAAATACTCTGTCATATGGGCACGGACTTCCGCCACGCTGCATATGACCCGGTACGGTAACTCTGACTTCTTTTCCTGTTCGTTCCAAAATCTGTGCTGCAACTTCATAAGATACAGAAGGGTATTTTTTATTTTTCTGTTTTTCTTTAAATTCTTTTTTGGACAATTTCGCGTCTTCTTTTGAAATTGCACCTTCAGCTACAGCCAGAATTGTAAAATGGCTGCCGCGTTTTTCTCTGTCTTTAATCGCTTTTACTACTTTATCAATATCATATGGAATTTCCGGAATCAAGATAATGTCCGCGCCACTGGCCATACCGGCGTTAAGTGTAAGCCATCCAACCTTGTGTCCCATAACTTCCACGATAAATACTCTTCCATGCGAATCTGCTGTTGTATGAATACAGTCAATTACGTTAGTTGCAATATCCACTGCACTTTGGAAACCGAATGTCATATCTGTTCCCCACAAATCGTTATCAATTGTTTTCGGCAGTGTAATAACATTTAACCCCTCATTTTTCAACAGATTGGCAGTTTTATGTGTTCCGTTACCGCCCAAAATAACGAGGCAGTCCAGCTGAAGCTTATAATAATTCTGCTTCATTGCCTCCACTTTATTTAAGCCATTTTCATCCGGGTCCTGAATCGTCTTAAACGGAGTTCTTGAGCTTCCCAAAATGGTACCACCCTTTGTTAAAATACCGGAAAAATCCGCTCCCGTGAGCATACGGAAGTTTCCATAAATAAGGCCCTTATAACCTTCTAAAAAACCATAGATTTCTACATCTTCGCCACTACAGGCAAGACACTTTACAACACCTCTCATCGCTGCGTTCAAAGCCTGACAATCTCCACCACTTGTTAACATCCCAATACGTTTCATAAAAATGGCCTCCTTTTTTTATTCATACATAGAAATTATACTCTTTTTTGAAAATTACCACAATGTTTTTAGCAAAAAAATATATTTGACATATATTACTTTAAAATGCTATAACTATAGTATCAATTAAGAGGGAGTAGTTTGCATCTGTTTTCTCAGATGTTATATTGTTCGTCATCACGCCTTTTTGGCCGGACAATATACATATTTTATGTATGTAACGAGACTTT
>CAZMND010000106.1:0-7013 GCA_964567585.1 uncultured Lachnospiraceae bacterium | reverse complement strand
TTGAAAGCTGATTTTGGTAAAATCGTAAACTATTAATTTTATTTAACGGGAATTATAGTGAAAAATTGGACGTCTTTTAGTATAGCTACTAAAGGACGTCCTTTTTGTTATTTTTTATCACTTAACCCCACTAGATAATCAAGAGATACATTATAATATTTTGCTAAAATAATAGCATAAGATAATGGTAATTCACGAATCCCTTTTTCGTATTGTCTGTAAACTTCTCTTTTGCAATTTAAAATGTCAGCGACATCCTGTTGTGTTAAATCGTTATCAATGCGTAAATCTTCAACTCTTTGCCAATACATAGAAACCACCTTTCTTTTATTACGAATGTTACCAAATGGTGGTATTATATACGTGAAAATGCTACTAATCGGTGGCGCAGAAACGTTCGATGGGAAAGGAGAGAAAAATAATAAGAAAAACATATTTAGATTGGCTAAGAATTATTGCAATTATTCTTGTTATTTATAATCATACCAAAACCAGAGGATTTGAGTTGTTTTTTGTAACAGAAGATATAGTGTCTTATGGATTATCTTTTGCAATGTATCCTTTATGTAAAATAGCAGTGCCTATTTTTCTTATGATTTCAGGTGTTACTTTGTTATCTAAAAAAGAAACACTCTGGGAATTATTTAAAAAAAGAGTTTTAAAACATATAATTATAATCCTTGTTTTTGGAACTTTACAATTCTTGCGATATGTAAGAACGGGAAAAGTTGTTTTATCTTTAAGTACTTGGTTTACATCCATATATTGTGTCCCTGTTTTGGAAACTTACTGGTTTTTATATTTATATCTAGGATTATTACTTTTATTACCATTATTAAAAAAAGTGGTAGCGGTGATGGAACAGCAGGATTACATATATTAAAATATTTACTGATGATCCGGGAGGAGTGGTAAGTGTTTTTCAATTGTTTGTACCACTATTGGCTATAGATTTTTTTGTGATTTTCAAGGTTGGATGTAAAAGCAGAAATAGTAAAATGATTAGCACTATAGGACAAGCTGTATTCGGGATATATTTAATTGAGGATATTGTAAGGAATCAAGTAGAAAAAGTTATATCAAAAATGAACTTTAGTTTTATCGGGGGTGAGTTTGTGCTATGCATGATATATGTTTTTATGTCTTTTGCAATATCGTTGTTGATAATTATTGGTTTTAGAAAAATTTTTGTAGTGATAAGTAAGAAACATTAGATGAAGTATGATAAAATATTTATGAATGTAATATTTTTTTGTATATTTTCAACTTAACGAGGTGTATTATATGAAACCAATCGAATTAATGCAAGCAGGAAAATTACATCATTGGAACGACCCGGAGATAAACGAACTGGGCAAAAAAGCAGAACTTTTGATAGAACAATATAATGCGACCAAAGTGGGCGAGGATGAAACACGTACGAACATACTAAAAGAACTCCTTGGCGAAGGTGGAGATAAGTGTTTTATCAAGCCGCCGTTTCGCTGTGACTATGGCAAGTTTATTGAAATTGGCGAGGGCACATTTATAAACTACGATTGTATCATTCTTGATGCTTGCAAGGTTAAGATCGGCAAACATGTTTTGATTGGTCCGCGTACCTGTATATATTCGGCATCGCACCCAATTTATGCACCTGTAAGAGCGGCCGGTTATGATGTAAGCAAACCGGTTACTATTTGTGATGATGTTTGGCTCGGTGGCAACGTGGTTGTCAATCCCGGCGTAACTATTGGACATGGTTCCGTCATTGCCGCGGGGAGCGTTGTAACCAAAGACATTCCGGCAGGTGTAATCGCCGCAGGAAATCCATGCAAAGTCATCCGCGAGATAAACGACGAGGACAGAGTTTACTGGGAAAAAGAGCGGGATGAATATTTGAAAAACTGCGATTGAAGAAATGCTGTAGATGCAAATTTTTCTTGTATTATTTGATAAATTTGCTATAATATAATTAGCAAAAGGCAATCGCCACAGAGTGGTTGACCAGATATAGGAATAAAACCTTTCCGCACCGCCAAAGTACAGGGAAGGTTTTTTATTTTAATGACAAATATACAATTGTATTTTGCCGAACTAAGAGATATAATGTAAAAAAGTGCTAGGGGGAATTACATATGATAAAAGCAGATTGCGTGCTCAAAGTAGATAAAATGTTTATTAAAAGACTGTTATCGGACAAGTGTGTCTGATAGCAGTCTTTTGTTGTTTTAATTGGAAGCAGAGGGGAGTGGGGAGATGAGTTGTATTATTGAATGGTGTAATCAAAATCAAGGCTTTTTATCGGCAATTTTATCATTTCTTGCATTGGCATTAAGTGTTCTAACTATAATTATGACATATCGATTAGGCAAGATGCCATATAAGAAAAAAATAAAAATGATACCTGCCTTGTATAAGAAGAATGAAGATTTTTATATCGATTTAACATTGATAAATAGTGGTAACGCAACGATTTGTATTAACAATATAGGTATTTTTAATAATGAAATGTTAAACATAGGAATGCCCGATGAATGGGAACTTGTTGCTTTAAAACCATGTGATTATTACAAAGTAACAATTCGTTTGCATGATGATTTGGAAAATATAGAAACTAATCAACTTGATTTGAATAAGCACATTATTATTGTTGCATATGATGTGGATGGAAGGTGCTACAAGGCAAGAAAAGGGTTTCCAGTAGGGTAGAAAGATGTGTATAAAAGGATAAATTATATATAGGAGCTAATAAAATGGTTGCGGATAGAATTGAAACATTTATTAATGGATTAATTAACGAAACTAGAAACGAAAATTTGAAGTGGAAAAGAGTTTCTAAAATTAAAGAATGGGAAAAACTGAAAATAGAAATTGAATGCACAAAAGAGGTTGATTTGAAAGATTATTTTGTAGATGATACAAAGTCGTATTGTATTACCAAAAGTGAAGGGTATGTAATGGTTCTAAATATACGATATGGTAATGCACCGGTATTTTCACCGGCACTTGATAAAGATGTTTTGGTTATTAAGATAAATGAAGAGTTTTTACCACAAAATCTTTCACTTTATGATGTGGATGGATACAAAGATTTATTGAAAGAATTAGTCGCGGTCATTGAACATCAAATCAACGTAGAGCATCTTATGCCGGATTGTATGTATGAATTTTTTAAGCATGTAGTAGGGGAGAATGAAGATGGAAGGACTGTTGACAAATAATATATTTTTTATATATCTTTTGGGTGTTTTAGTTATCATTAATTATGAAGCTTTTCAAAAGGAGCAGAAAATTGCTATTATTTATGCATGTAGTTTTGGATTGACTTTTAATGGTGAGTTGCATGAAAATTTATTTATACATTTATGGCAAAGAGTGAAACAACTTTTTAGTTTTAGAAATTTCAGGTTGGCTATAAAGAAAAAGAATAAGTTTAAGATGTTAGTAAAATATAGCCGA
The DNA here is from genome assembly GCA_964567585.1 of uncultured Lachnospiraceae bacterium. Taxonomy (GTDB): domain Bacteria; phylum Bacillota; class Clostridia; order Lachnospirales; family Lachnospiraceae; genus CALZKI01. Next base: position 3,572 of record CAZMND010000106.1, on the reverse strand, counting down.
AAAGTCTTTAATAAAATCAGAATGATTTTAGGATATAAATTTTGTGCTATTAAAAGAAAAGTAAGGGGATATATTCGAGGCTATTCTACCATAGAAATGCAATTAATAAGAATTTTAGCTTATAAAAAGGGGTTAAAAGTTGGTAGACCGAAAGAATGGAAAGGGTTATATTTAATAGCGACGAGAAAAATATACGAGGTAATTTATGCACCTATATTCTTTTCTGGACATAAAGATTATTTAAACATAACTAAAGAAAAGGATTTTTATAGATACTATTTAGTATACATATATTTGCATACAGTACAAACGAATCTAAATGGAAGAGTGTTTGCACCATTAGACAGGATATTTGGTGATGTAGATGTAATAGATTGGCCGGAAGAAGCATTGTTCATAATTATATTAGGATTAAATGGTATGAAAATTACTCAAAATAGAGTGAATACTTATACCAGTGTCATTGATAAATATCAATTAAATCGTGAGGTGATAGATCAATTGGTTGACTGTATTTCATAAAATATCATATTTAATAAAATTTTTATTAAATATAAATTTTATTATTGTAATTTATTTGTAGACTGCATATAATAAAAGTGTAATAAGAAACCTTTTTTGGCCGACGAGGCCGCAATTTGAAAGGATAATTTGACCGACGAGGTCGCTTTGGGATTCCAAAGTAGGGTATGGTTAGCGCCGTACCCTTTTTCTATAAATAAACAAGGGGATAAGATGAAAGAATACATAAAAGCACAAAATAAAACAAATGAGCTAGTCTTAACAGATGTACTAAAAATAGATGAATTACATAGATTGTCACAATCTGATTTTCGTTGGGCCAATAATTAACAGAAGGAATTTCTACACAAAAAAATTAAGAAAGGCGAGATTTATCAAATTGAGTTTGGTAAAAACTATGTGCCGGAAATGTCTTATGAGCATCGGGGATTAATTATTGGCGTTAAAGATAAATTGTTATATGTTTTACCGATTTTTTCATATGATTCAATTAAACATATGGATGTGTATCATCCAATAGATTTTCCGAATTCAAACAGTGATTTATATTTGTTAAAAAGCAGTGAGTTTTCTTTTATTAAGCATGATTCAGTACTTAAATTGAATGATATCAGAACTATAAGTATAAATAGAATTTTATATCAGCAATCAGGAAGAGTTGATCCAGTTTCTGATACGTACAGAAATATTGAAAGAATAGTTTTGAAAAAGTATTTTGCAGAATTTTACTATGAATATGAAAATGATAAAAAACTCATTGATGATTATAAAGAAGAAATATCGCAATTAGAAGATGATAAACAACAGTTAAAGAAGAAAATAGATGAACTTTATCAAAAAATAGAAGCATTGGACAAGAAAGAATAATCGTAACACATAAGACCATACCCTACAACCGTAGGGTATGGCCATTTTCTTTTAACCATTTTCTTTTGACTTTATAATCAGGTATTACACTACCTACTAAATTCCAAAATTCCTTGGAGTGATTCATATGCGTTAAGTGACAAAGTTCATGTACTACCACATAATCCAAAATTTCCGGTGGAGCCAGTATGAGGCGCCAGTTGAAGGAGAGTGTGCCACGTCCGCTACAGCTTCCCCAACGTGTTTTTTGATCGCGAATGGTGATAGAAGTGTAGTTGCCACCGGTAAATTGATGATAATAAGCCACTTTGGCTTCAAAGATTTTACGGGCGTATTTTTTATGTTTATTAATAAGAACAGGATCTTCCGGTTTACTTGATGGAACGCGTAAATTATCGTCTGTACAATCATCGGAATTATCAAAACTACCATCTATTGAGGTTCTTTGAACAGCCTCTAAATAATTTTTATATATCCAGTCCTGTTTTTCACGAAGGAATCCATCCACTATCCATTTGTCCATATAGTAAGGACAGCGAACGGTCATTTTACCACCTGCGCCAATCTGAATTGCGATAGAGCGGCGGCGTGAACTTTTTACCAGCGTGTAAGGAATAACCAAGCCATTTATATTTAATTCGTAAATCTTTTCGTTTCCTTTTGCACCCATAACTTAAACCAATCTTTATTTCCCCTTCGTATAATCCCTGTCAATCTCAATTACCGCATAATGACAAGGGAATTTATCCAGTATTTTTGCAGCTATAATCTGTCTTAATTCTTCATCCTTGAACGGAAGAGAGTAAGGTGCCAATACATCAAAAATAACATTCGTATGAGTCGGACCTTTTACTACGCGGAAATCGTGTAAAGTCATTTTTGAGTCAATTTCTTTAATTAAATCAGAAATATCGTGTTTCAAATGGTTGATTTCTTCGTTGTCATTGATAATCGGGTCCATATGGATAAGTGCCTGACAATTGCATTTTGTTTTCAGTTCGTGTTCGATGTTGTCAATTAAATCGTGAAGCACCAAAATGTCGCCGTGGGCGTCAACCTCTGCGTGAAGGGAAATCATCACACGTCCCGGGCCGTAGTTATGTACAATCAAATCGTGAATGCCAAGGATGTCATCGTGAGCCATTACAATGTTCTCAATTTTTTCAACAAATTCTTCTTCCGGCGGTGTACCAAGGAGTGGGTCGATAGTATCTTTTGCAGCCTTAAAACCTGCAATAAAAATAAAGATTGCTACTAAAACGCCGCAATAAGCATCCAACTGTAAGGATGTAAATTGTGCAATAATGGAACAAACCAAAACCACGGTAGTAGCGATGCAGTCGCTGATACTGTCTGTGGCTGTAGCACTCATGGCAAGACTGCCGATTTTTTTGCCCACCCGTGAGTTGTAAAATGCCATATACAGTTTTACCAAAATGGATGCAATTAAAATCACATAGGTAACAGTGCTTGTAGCAACTTCCTCTGGTCTGATGATTTTTCCGATGGAAGATTTCAGAAGTTCAAAAGCCATCAAAATAATGACGATGGACACCAGAAGTCCTGAAATATATTCGAAACGGCCATGACCGAAGGGATGGTCAGAGTCCGGTTTTTGACTTGCCAGTTTGAAACCTGCCAAAGTAATAAATGATGAGCCCGCATCGGATAAGTTGTTGAAGGCATCTGCCATAATAGCAATGGAATTTGCAAAAAATCCCGCAAGGAATTTTCCGGCAAACAAAAATACATTTAAAACAATTCCTGTGATGCCGCAAAGCACGCCGTATTGTTCTCTATAGTTTTCTGGATTTTCTTTTAAAGATCCATTTGTTTCTTTTATAAATAATCGGGATAATAATGTAATCATATTTATAGTTCCTTTGACTAAAATGTTATTTTTACTATTTTAGTATTTTTTAGTAAAAAAGACAACAAAATAATAGGATATTTCATCAGTTTTGTGTTGTTATCGGTATTGCACTTCAAATAGAAAGAGTGTATAATTTTTCACGGTAACATTGATTACAAGATAAGGAGATTAAGAGATGAGTAAGAAACCTACAGTATTAATGATTTTAGATGGTTATGGCTTAAATGAAACAGCAAACGGTAACGCAGTTGCCGGAGCCAAAACACCGGTTATGGATAAATTGATGGCAGAATATCCTTTCGTAAAAGGT
>CAZMND010000105.1:0-7174 GCA_964567585.1 uncultured Lachnospiraceae bacterium | reverse complement strand
GGTTGTAATGGGCGCCGATACCAGTCCAAACAGAAACGCGGATGCGGTGGCGATGTTTAATTATGGTTTCAATATCAGCAGATTGTACGTGGACGAAAGCTGTGACGAATTACCCAATGTGCCGATTCAGGGAGGCGTTTGGGAAGAAGCAAAAATCATATGTGAGTATCCCTTCAGTTATCTGGATATCGAAGGCAGGGATTTGTCCAAGATAACCAAAGAGGTACGTGTGCAGGAGGAATGTAAGGCACCTGTGGAAACCGGACAGGTGGCAGGAGAAGTGGTGTATTCATTGGATGGAGAGTGGATAGGAAGTGTTCCGCTTGTGTATGGAGAAGCAGTTCCGCGGGCAAACTATTTGCATTCCCTGAAAAAGATTATCAGTGGATATCTTTTGTAAAAAAATGGCGTTTAAAAGAATGCTGTGATATAATGTGTTACATATGAGTAAAGGAGTGGCCTATGGTAAAAGTGATTATAGCCATTGTTGTGATTTTAGTGCTCTTTTTTCTTGGTGTTATGGTAATAGATGGTAACCGTTTTGTGGTGAAAAGATATAGCTTAGTAACAGAGAAAACAAAGCATTCACATAAATTTGTGATTCTTGCCGATTTGCACGGGAAAGAATATGGTAAGCAGAATGAAAAACTTTTGGCGGCAATAGAAAAAGAAAATCCCACAGGGATTTTGATTGCGGGGGATATGTTGACGGCTAAGCCGGGATGTGAATTTAATCATGTGTTACGTTTCTTGGGAAAAATCAGTGAGAAATATCCGGTTTTTTATGGAAACGGAAATCATGAGTATCGTTTAAAACTCTATCCGGACACATATGAAGATATGGCAGAGGAGTACGCAAAAGGGCTCAGTAATATCGGTATTTGTCCGCTTTGTAATGAAAGTACCAAGCCGGAGGATGAAAAGATTGTAATTTACGGTCTTGAAATTGATAGGGAATATTACAAACGTGGTAGAAGAACGCGCATGGGCGTGTCTTATCTGGAAGAAAAACTTGGTAAGCCTGATGAAGGTAAATTCAATATTTTATTAGCACACAATCCGGAATATTTTAAGGCGTATGCCGCGTGGGGAGCTGATTTGGTGATTTCGGGGCATGTCCACGGCGGCATAATGCGCCTGCCGTTACTTGGGGGCGTAATTGCGCCGTCGCTTGCAATTTTTCCGAAATACAGCGGGGGAATTTATGAGGAAAAAATAAGCCAAGGGAAGCGGTCGGTGATGGTTTTGAGCAATGGGCTCGGAAGTCATACACTTCCTATAAGGATTTTTAACCCGGGGCAGCTTGTTGTTTTAGAATTGGACAGTGAGTGAAAATTGCTTGAATTTAGAGGCGTTTCTATGTAAAATGGAAAGGCAGATTATTTGAATGGAGAATGGACATGCCATTAACAGTAAAACTTCAGGTGTTTGAAGGTCCGTTGGATTTACTTTTACATCTGATTGATAAAAACAAAGTTGATATTTATGATATACCGATTGTAACCATAACAGAGCAGTATCTGGACTATATCCGTCAGATGGATACGGAAGATATGAATGTAATGAGTGAGTTTCTTGTTATGGCGGCAACTCTTCTAGATATTAAGTGTAAGATGCTCTTGCCTGCTGAGGTGAATGAAGACGGCGAGGAAGAAGATCCGAGAGCGGAACTTGTACAAAAACTTTTGGAATACAAAATGTACAAGTATGTGTCCTTTGAATTAAAGGACAGACAGGTGGATGCGGACAAGAACTTCTTTAAAAAGCAGGATTTGCCACAGGAGATTTTGGATTATCGGGAACCGCTTAATTATGAAGAGTTAATCGGCGATGTGACGTTAAACAAACTCCATGAGATTTTTAAAGATATGATGAAAAGACAGGAGGAAAAAATTGACCCTGTCAGAAGTCAGTTCGGTAAAATTGAAAAGGATGAAGTGGATATTGATGCAAAAACGGTTTATGTGGAGGATTTGCTTCGCATCACGAGAAAGTGCAGTTTTAGAAAACTTTTGGAAAAACAACACAGCAAGATGGAAGTGATAGTAACCTTTTTGATTATTTTGGAAATGATGAAAGTCGGTAAAATTGATATTGAACAGAAAGATTTGTTTGATGATATAGAGATTACATATAAGGGAGATATGGAATAGTCGTGGAAAGAAATAAAGCGAAAGCGGTAATTGAGTCGATTTTATTTGCTATGGGTGAGACTGTTGAGGTTTCAAAACTGGCGGAATTGATAGAAGAATCCGTAAAAGAAACGAAGGTTATTTTGGCGGAAATGGAAGAAGAATATAAGGTCCAGAACAGAGGTATTGATCTTATCTGGCTGGAAGACAAGGTGCAGCTTTGTACAAAAGGCGAATATTATGAATATCTGATAAAAATTGCCAGAGCACCGAAAAAGCATGTGCTGACGGATACGTTGCTTGAGACGTTGTCCATCATTGCATATAAACAGCCGGTGACAAGAACGGAAATTGAAAGAGTCAGAGGTGTAAGCTGTGATCATGCGGTTAACAAACTGCTGGAATATGGCTTGATTACGGAACTTGGAAGAATGGATGCGCCGGGAAGACCACTTCTTTTTGGTACAACAGAGCAGTTCCTTAGAAGCTTTGGTGTGAAATCGCTGGAAGAATTACCGGAAATCAGTACGATGCAGATAGAAGAATTCCGAAATCAGGCGGAAGAAGAAATTCAGCTTAGTTTGAAGGTATAATTTTTTTATAGAAGCATATATTTTATCAATTGCCCGAAAGGGGAATTGGTATGATGTGTTTTAAAATGAGTATGATTGCATATGTAGTATCTTTGACAATGCTTTTTTACACCAGTCCGGAATCGGACAACAATACAGAACTTGATTTATACGCCCGGTCTGCGGTTTTGATGGATGCAGACTCCGGGCGTATTTTATATGGAAAAAATGAAGATGAGATTATGGCTAATGCCAGTACTACGAAAATACTGACGTGCATTCTGGCTTTGGAGCTGGGGGATGTAAATGCCTATGTGCCGGTGTCGGCGACTGCGGCAAAAATGCCAAAGGTACATCTTGGAATGAAGGAAGGACAATATTTTAAATTAAAGGATTTGTTGTATTCTATGATGTTAGAGTCGCACAACGACTCGGCTGTGGCGATTGCGGAACATATAGGTGGCAGTGTGGAAGGCTTTGCGGCTTTAATGAATGAAAAGGCAAAGAGCCTTGGTTGCATAAATACATACTTTATTACTCCGAATGGTTTGGATGCCCAGGATGGTGAAAAATTTCATTCTACCACAGCTACGGATTTGTCAAAACTGATGTCATATTGTATTTTGCAGTCGCCTATGAAAACTGAGTTTCTGGAGATTTGCAGGCAGTCAAGTTACAGTTTTTCGGACTATAAGAAGACCGATGATGGTTTTGTGATGACGGGCAGAACCTATAGTTGTAGCAATAAAAATGCTTTTTTAAATATGATGGACGGGGTTCTTGCGGGGAAAACAGGGTTTACTAACCGGGCAGGATATTGCTATGTTGCAGCACTTAGTAATGATGAGAGGACGTTTGTGGTTTCACTTCTTGCCTGCGGCTGGCCGAATAATAAAAACTATAAATGGGCGGATACGAAGGAATTGTTCTTGTATGGACTTGAAAATTTTCATTATGAAAATATTGTGACCAATGTGCAATTGCCTGTTTTGAAGGTGGAGGGCGGAATTCCTTACGGACTGAAGGAATTGCCGGTATATCTGTGCGATAATACAGAGCCATATGAAGTGCTTCTGGGAAAAGAAGATAAGGTGGAAGTGAAGGTTTATCTTCCAAGGAAAGTTACGGCACCTGTTGATACGAATGAAAAAGTGGGAAAAATGGAGTATTACCTGAATGGAGAGGTGGTTAAAACCTGTGAAATCAGAACGAAAGCCGGGGTAGAAGAGCACACGTATCTTTGGAGTCTGGAGTATATTTTTAGGAATTGGGCAATTTCTTAAAAAATATATAAAAAATGTAAATTATTTCTATACTCAATGAAAAAATTGTGCTATAATAACTAAGATTGCAAATTTGCGGGAATTTTTAGATTCCCATAAAATTGTTTTAATTTTTTTAATATAAAGTGGAGGGCTGAAAAATATGAGTACTACTTCAAAAGCGAGTCAGAGAATTATGTCTTTACTCGACGAAAACAGTTTCGTTGAAATCGGTGCACTTGTAAAAGCAAGAGCTACAGATTTTAATTTGAAACAAACAGAAACTCCTTCTGACGGTGTTGTAACCGGATACGGAGTAATCGACGGTAATCTCGTATATGTATATAGCCAGGACGCTTCTGTTTTGAACGGTTCTGTTGGTGAAATGCATGCGAAAAAGATTACTAACCTCTATGATTTGGCAATGAAAACAGGTGCACCTGTGATCGGTTTAATCGATTCTGCCGGACTTAGATTACAAGAAGCAACAGATGCATTAAATGCATTTGGCGAAATCTATTTGAAACAGACAATGGCATCAGGCGTGATCCCACAGATTACAGCTATCTTCGGTAGCTGCGGCGGTGGACTTGCTATGATTCCTACATTGACAGATTTCACATTTATGGAAGAAAAGAACGCAAAATTGTTCGTAAACTCTCCAAACGCATTGGATGAAAATGAAATTTCAAAATGTGATACTTCGGCGGCTTCTTTCCAGAGCAGCGAAGCAGGCATTGTTGATGTGGTTGCAGATGAAGCAACAATTTTTGCTCAGATTAGAGAATTAGTGGCTATGTTGCCATCTAACAACGAAGATGATGATTCACTCATCGAATGCACAGACGATATCAACAGAGTATGTGCAGAACTTGAAAACTGTGTTGGTGATACAACAATCGCATTATCACAGTTATCAGACAACGGTGTATTCTTTGAAACAAAAGCAGAATACGCAAAAGAAATGGTTACAGGTTTCATCAAATTAAACGGTGCTACAGTTGGTGCAGTTGCTAACCGTACAGAAGTTTATGTTGACGGTGCTGTTTCAGAAAAATTTGATGCAGTTTTAACAGCTAACGGTTGTGAAAAAGCAGCAGATTTCATTAACTTCTGTGATGCATTCCAGATTCCTGTTTTATCTTTAACAAATGTAAAGGGCTTCAAAGCTACAAAATGCAGTGAAAAGAGAATTGCGAAAGCGGTAGCTCGTCTTACATATGCTTTTGCTAATGCTACAGTACCAAAGGTAAACGTAGTAATTGGCAAGGCTTTAGGTAGCGCTTATGTTGCCATGAACTCTAAAGCAATCGGTGCAGACATTACAATGGCTTGGCCAAATGCCGAAATCGGTGCAATGGAAGCTTCTCTTGCAGCTAAAATCCTTTGCGATGGACAAGGTGCAGAAAAGATTGCAGAATGTAAAGAAGAATATGCAGCATTACAGAACAATGTAAACAGTGCAGCAGCAAGAGGTTACGTAGACCAGATCGTTGCTCCACAGGATACAAGAAAATATGTAATCGGTGCTTTTGAAATGCTCTTTACAAAAAGAGAAGACCGTCCGGTAAAAAAACACGGCACAGTATAGGAAAGGATGATACTTAATATGAAAAAATTCTTAGTCGTATTATGTATGCTTACCTGTATTTTCGCTACAACAGCTTGTGGAAGTGAAAAAGAAGTTGTAGAACCAGATTTTTTGAGAATTATGGACGATGCTGATGTGGAAGCTGCCGGTGGCAACGAAACTCTTATGCAGGACATGGCTTTGTATTATTATGATTTCATGGTTACCTGTGTTGAAGAAGGCTCGGTTGAAACTTATGCATTCCAATATGAAGAAGAAATGGGATGGTTGACAAGTGCAGCCACAAGTTACAATTCAGCATTGGAAGATATGGGAAGTATTAAAGAGTTTGCATTTACTACAGCAGAAGAATATTATGCATATCTTGAAACAATAGAAGTGACTATTTCTGAGGATGAAGTTATTGCAAATATTCCTCTTGAAGGCACTGAAAAAAATGCAAGCGTAGAAGTTATTTTTGATAAAAAAGGTTACGTTTCAAGTATGACAACAAACGTTGAATATACTTTTGGCGAACTTATGACAAACGCAGCCCTCAATACTTTATTAGGTATGGGCACCGTTTTCGCAGTATTGATTATTATTATTTTCATTATTGACGGATTTAAGTTGATTTCTGTAGTAGAGAATGCAATGAAAAAGAAAGCGTCTCAGAAAGAAATCAAAGAAGAAGCTGTAAACAATACAATTGCACAGATTGAAGAGAGAGAAGAATTGGCTGACGATCTTGAACTTGTGGCAGTTATTGCAGCAGCAATTGCTTCTTATGAAGGTACAAGCACAGATGGATTTGTTGTAAGATCTATCCGTAAAGCGAACAGAAATAAATGGCTCAATGCCTAATTGAAGTTATAGGAGGATATTAAAATGAAAAATTATACAATTACCGTTAACGGAAACGTATATGACGTAGTAGTAGAAGAAGGCGCAGGCACAGGTGCAGTTGCAGCTCCTGTAGCTCCAAAAGCAGCACCAAAGGCAGCACCTGCAGCTCCAGCAGCAGCTCCAAAAGCAGCTGGCGCAGGTAGTGTGAAAGTAGAAGCCGGTGCAGCCGGTAAGGTGTTTAAAATTGAAGCAGGCGTTGGTCAGGCAGTTAAAAAAGGCGATGCAGTAGTTATCATCGAAGCTATGAAAATGGAAATCCCTGTTGTAGCACCTCAGGATGGTACTGTAGCAAGCATTGATGTAGCAGTTGGTGACGCAGTAGAAGCAGGCCAGGCTTTAGCAACATTAAACTAATTCAGTACATTTTGAACGTGAAACTATAAACAGGAGGATAGTGAAATGGAATATATAGCAACAACTCTTGACAACCTGTTACATCAGACAGCGTTCTTCAACTTGACTTGGGGAAACTATGTTATGATCGTAGTGGCTTGTGTATTCCTATATTTGGCAATCGCCAAAGGCTTTGAACCATTGCTTTTGACTCCGATTGCATTCGGTATGCTGCTTGTTAACATTTATCCTGATATTATGCTTAGCACACATGATTCAGCAAATGGTGTCGGCGGTTTACTGTATTATTTCTATCTCTTAGACGAATGGGCAATTTTGCCGTCCTTAATCTTCATGGGCGTTGGTGCCATGACAGACTTTGGTCCGCTTATTGCAAAC
>CAZMND010000104.1:0-7177 GCA_964567585.1 uncultured Lachnospiraceae bacterium | reverse complement strand
TTTTACTAAATTTTTTAGTTCTTGTCTACTTTCTTTTACAATTATTTTTCTTACCGTCGAAAAAGAAATTACTTTATCAGGAGTTTCTTCAATAACTTCGATTAAATTGGGATTAATTGAAACTTTTTGTCCGTTCATTTTTGTCACATCTATCATATATGTATCCCTCCCAACCAAAATAATATATATGTATTGAGGGCACCTGAACTTTCCTTCCGGCACCCTCTTTTAGTTAACTATATTTTACTATATTTATTCACATTAAACAATATTAACGTTTAAGATTTACAAGTTCCTCCAGCATACTATCAGAAGTTGTGATAATACGGCTGTTTGCCTGATAACCTCTCTGTGTTGTAATCATTTCTGTGAATTCTGCAGCAAGGTCCACGTTACTCATTTCCAAAACACCTGTTGAGAATGAGCCACCGCCTGCAGTTACGTCTTCACCGATTCCATCGAATTCACCTGAGTTCAATGTTGCAGAATATAAGTTGTCGCCTTCCTTCATAAGACCGGAAGCATTTGCGAAGTTTGCTACAGCAATCTGTCCCAATAGTTTGGTCTGACCATTATCGTATGATGCATAAATCATACCATTATTAGAGATACTGATACCTGACATTTCACCTAATTTTCTACCGGTTCCAAGACCTGTTTTATCACCGCTTGTAGCGCCGATTGTAGATGTTCCGCTGTTATTAAACATAGTAGATGAACTGAAATCGATTGCGATATCTGTAAAATTCTTTAATGAAGTTCCGTTGATACTTTCTGCAAAATCAAAAGTAACTTCTTTTCCGCCGCTGATGCTGATAAACGCACCGTCATCGTTGTTATAAACAAGTTTTGCACCGTTAACCGCTTTATTGGAAACAGTTAACACTCCGGCTTCTGAAATAGTGTAATCATTGATAGAATCCGCATCAACACCTGCATAGAAATCTTCCATATTCAATGTTCCATCATTGAATCCACTCTGTAATTCGCCTAATGTCATTGTTGTGACACCGCCATCCAAAGAAACGGTATCAATGTTTGTTGTATATACTGCATCAGCTGTTGTCTGATTAACCGCACCATCTTTTGTCTTATAAACAAGACCATTTGTATCAACAAAGTTACCTGTACTTTCAAGCACACCATATGCTGCAGCAGCCGCATTCGGTGCAGGATCGCCATTGGCATCCTTCCATGAAATACTTGCATCGCCAATATCATATTTCATCTGTTTGTATGTAACAGACACGTTGTCACTGAAATTATATGTATCAGATACTGCTACGTTGATACTTCCACCGATATTTGCAATCGTTGTAATATCATCTGTACTATAAATATCTTTAAGGGATGTACCTGTTGAATCTATAATATCATCAAGCTGTACATAATATTCACCTTTAATTTCTGTCTGGTGAATAGACATTTTTGCTGTATATGCGTAACCTAAGCTGTCATAAAAACCTAAGCTGATTGTTTTACCGCTTGTACTTGTTACGTTTGTATCGTTTTTATCCAAAATACCTGAAACATAAGCAAGGCTTGTTGCCTCCGGAGGATATGTCATATTGTCAGCATTCATAACCTGAAGACTTGAAACTGTATCCTGCTTAATTGTCATAGTCGATTCATCAACCCGCCAACCCATAACAGTATAACCATTGCTTCTCATACAAAGGTTACCTACGCCGTCTACATAAAAGCTACCGTCGCGTGTAAAAAGTGTATCACTTCCGTTACTTACTACAAAGAAAGAATCTCCGTTAATCATAATGTCGAAAGGATTACTTGTTGTCTGTGCAGAACCACTTGTTGAGATTGCAGTTGCGATTGCACCTGTAGATACACCAAGACCAATCTGCATTGCGTTGACACCACCTGCGCCTGTTGTTGCGTTTGCGCCTGATGCATGTGAAGTTGTCTGATACATTACATCACTGAATGATACAGACTGTGATTTATATGCGGTTGTATTAACGTTGGCAACGTTGTTACCGATAACGTCCATCTTTGTCTGGTGTGTTTTTAAACCTGCAACACCAGAGTATAATGATCTCATCATAATTAATGACCTCCTAAATTCTTTATCCGATAAAGACAGGGCTTTTGTTCCATCTGTCAGTCAGGAACTTTGGCCTCCATAAGGTCCGGCTACATTATTACTGCTCCGTCTATATTGGTAAATACATTTTCATTTGTTTCTGTCTGATCCATTGCTGTAATCACTGTGTTATTGGGTACATTCACTATAAAAGCTAACTGATCCACAATCACAAGCGATTCTCGAATTCCTTTTTCGCCAGCTTTTGTTGCACCTTCATTTAACCTATCCAGTTGTTCTTTCGTCAGTTCAATATTTCTGTCAAACAATCGGTTGCTTGCATGTTTGGAAAACTTTAGTTCCGTACTCTCCGTCGTTTTCTGACTTAAAATATCCTGAAAGGAAAGTCCACCGGGTATCGGTTTCCCTGTATTTTTTACAGGTGAACTTAAATATTGATCTTTCAGCTGTTCTATGGAAAGGAATTGATTATTTTGAATATTCATATTCTTCTCCTTTCACAGTTAAAATTAATTTAGTTTTTAACTTATGCGTTTTACTTTATTCTACTGTGCCACCCTTTTCGGTTTCATCTTTCTTCAAAGCAACTACTTTGTCAACATAGCTCTTTAAAGTGTTTTCCATTTCGTCATCGATAAAGCCCTTGGTATAATCGCTGAACTGTTCTAATGTTGTGTAAAGATTTGCCACCGTATCGTAATCACCTACTGTGATATCATCAAGTGCCGGCAATTCTTTATATGCCTTAACCCATATACTAGCAAGTTCTGTTGCTTCCACATAAGTTGCATCGTATACACTTGTAACATCTTCTGCTTTGTACAATTCACCGTTAATCGATACAAAAGGTGTACCGCTTTCATAATATACATAGTCCACAATACCTTCTACCGATCTATCAATTCCGGCTTCTGTTGTGAATTCCACGTGTACCATCTGGCCTACCAAACCTGACGCACGCTGTAAATCCATTGTCTCCGACATATTCATCATCTGTTCAAGCTCTGAATAGGTTGCATACTGCTGAATATATTCGGTATTGGATGTTGGTTCCATCGGGTCCTGATATTTCATCTGGGCTACCAATAACTGCAGGAAATCATCTTTTCCAAGGGAGGACGAACTTTCACTGGCTTTCTTTTCAATGCTTGCCGAATCGATTAACTTTCCTTCTTCTACAATTGCTGATAATGCCATTTAATTATCTCCCTTCTATGCCATAAAATCTATTGTGTTGCCGTTTCTTGCCATCATATCCGCTGCAATTCTGATTGCATCGTCAGCTTCCTCTAAACCCTCTTCCATATCAAGTTCATTTAAGTTGATACGACGGATTTGCTTTTTAGGAGCATTTTGATTTTCTTCCTGAGTGGTTCCTTCGTTACCGTTCTTATCAAGATTTCTGTCAAACTGCTGACTTGCTACGGTTACTTCAACGGCCTGTACTTTTAAGCCCTGTTCATTCAAATTGTCCTTAAGCTGAATGAGCTGACTTTCAATAATTGTTTTTACGCTTTCATCCTGCGTGGTAAACTGTGCGGTCAACATTCCGTTTTTGTTGGTAACTTCAATCTGCAAAGTTCCAAGTTCTTCCGGATTCAACTGCATTTGCAAACTTGTCATATCCGGTTTCACCGAAACCTTGATATAGTCCATAATCTGCTGCATAATTTCTCTTGCTTCAAAAGTTAAATACGGGCTCATTCCGTTTTCTGCATTTAAAGCTTCTGTTTGTAAAACAATGTTGTTTGTTACATTTGTTAAAAACTGCTGATTTGATTCTGCCTGATTCTGTGACAAATCGCTGTGTGTATGTTCACCCATACTTTTTGCTGTTTCTGATGTTTCAGATACTGTAACCTTGACTGTGTTTTCTGTTTCACCGGCTTCTTCTGTGATATCTGCATCTACCTTTGTGTACTCTGTCACATCGGTTTCTTCTGCCTCTGTTACCACTTCAGCCTTTACAACTTCTACATCTGAATTTTCCATCTTAACTTCGCCTTTGAACTCTTCTTTACTCACATATTCCATAAGTTCTTCCACCATCACATTGGTATTGTCCGAAACTTCTGTCAACATTTCTTCCATTTTGCCGAGTAAATCGTTTACCTTTGCAAAGAGTTCTTCGTCCATAACGATTTGTGTAACATCTTCTGCTCCTGATAAAACAACAACAACCTGTGTAAGATTTTCCTTGTCAAAAAGTCCTGTCATCGAAATTCCCAGTTCTTCGAGTACTTTTTCCACATCTTCTACGGATACTCCAAGTTCCTTTGCAATTTCTTCTACCAGTTCTTCTGCCTTTTCGTTAAGTTCTTCTTCCACAACTTCTTTGGTTTCTTCTGTCATCTGTGTTTCATCTGTTTCTTCCACGTTGGTGCCTTTTTTTGCCCCATCCGCTTCTTTAGCCGGCTCTTCCTGAATCTTGTTCTCTTTCTCCAATTCATTGCCCTTCCCTGAAACTGCTTTCGCATCTTCGAAAGTATCTGCAATTTTGTTGGAACCGGAACCGGTACCGGCGCCTAAGTTAGTCGTTTTACTCATAACTTGTGAGAAACTTTCCTTAGCAGAACCTAAATCTGTTACATTTTGATTCTTTGTACTAATGTTACTAAAAAATAAAGTAGCATCAGATACAGGTGTACTAGTCATTCGCATTCCTCCAATCTTAAGTTGTCAAGGTTCTTATATATATTCATACGCAATATATATCGGCACTAATATGGATTTCCTTAAGACTCAGGATCCATAATTTTTGTAAGTTTTGCAGCAATTGCCGGGTCCATTTCCGCCAAAATATCGCCTCTGGCTTCTGCATTCATTACAGACAATATTCTTGAAACCAGATTTAAATCATCTGTCATCGCTTCAAAAATAGCTGCAGCGGCATCTGCGTCCATCTCGGAATAAGTCAATGCATACTCCTCAATTTCCGCACTTTCTTCAAGCTGCAAAATCACCTGTTTATATAAATATTCAGCAGTTGTCGGGTCCATCGCTTCGTAATATTTCTGGTATTCCTCCGCTCCCGGTCCGTTTTCTGCATACACAACTTCCTCGTAAAATTCGGTCTTAATACGCTGGAATTCCACCTGATTTGCTTCAAAAGTTTTGAGACGTTCAATTTCCGCTTCCAGTTCGGCAATTTTGGCATTGTCCGAGGTATTGCTGCTCTTATAACTTTCCAGTTCCGCCTTCAGAACCTGAATCTGGTTCACGGCTTCTTCAATACTGTTGTAACCACCGTAAGCCCCACTGTCCTCCGTTTCTGTCACAGTTCCTTCCGGAAGAATTTTGTTTACTACCGGAACATCCTTCAAAATCGGTGCAAGCACATCACTTCCGAAACCACCCACATCCAATTTGATAACAACGCACAAAATTGCAACCCAAATAAACACAATAATGAGTGTCAGTAAAAACGCTGAAAAACCTCCTGTTTCTTCCTCGTCACTCAGTCTTGCTTCCTGTTTTGCAATCTCTTTCGCACGCTTCTTTATATCTTTTTTCTGCTTGGCTTCTTCTTTTTTTAGCTTGTCTCTTTCTGACTTCAGTCGCTTTTTCTCAGCGGCATGTGCATCATTTTTCGCCATATGCTTCACCGTACCTAGTTTTTATTTTTTTGCCCATAAGTGTAACTGGTTAATTCATCAATTTCCTTACCTTCGGCACTGTTTAATTCCTGTATAAACTGTTCGAACGCATTTTCCTTCAGTTTTTCGTGAGATTTTCTCTCCACCATAACTTCCGTAAGTTTCTCTCTTTCCCTCTCTAACGCTCTTGAAGCCTTATCCACTTCTCTTTGCTGGAGGACGATAAATTCTTCCATACGTATAACTGCATTTTGCATTTCTTCAATCTTAAGAAGGTCCAGTTTCTCAAGCAGTAATCTTTTTAACTCTGCTTCATACATACCTTTCCTATCTTTTAACGCCTGCAGTTTAGCCTCTTCTTCGTTGAGTTTCGCCTGCGCCTGGGCAAATTGCATTTTTGCCTGTTCTTCCATCTTTAGCTTGATGTTCAAAATACTCTGCATTCGATATTGAAACTTAGCCATACCATCTCACCCTGTTACGTTTATGCTTCAAATAAGCCCTGTAACATTTCTACAGATTGTTCAAATGTATATTTATCATCCACATCCTGCAGTAAAAATTCATTTACCTTTCCGATTTTTTCCATCGCATAGTCAATATCCGGATTACTGCCACGTTTGTAAGCACCGATATTGATCAAATCTTCTGCCTCATTGTATGTAGCAAGAACATTTTTCAGCTTACCTGCCGCTTTTTTATGGCTTTTATCCGCAATGGAACTCATACATCGGCTGATACTCTGTAAAATATCAATTGCCGGATAATGGTTTTTATGTCCTAATTTTCTGCTGAGCATAATATGCCCGTCCAAAATACTTCTGGCGGTATCGGTAATCGGTTCATTGAAATCATCACCATCAACAAGGACCGTATACAATCCTGTAATCGAGCCTTTTTCACCATTCCCCGCACGTTCCAAAAGTTTTGGCATTTCCGAATAAACACTTGGTGGGTATCCTCTTGAAACCGGCGGTTCACCGCTGGCAAGTCCGATTTCCCTCTGCGCCATGGAAAAACGTGTCAGTGAGTCCATCATAAGAAGTACATCTTTTCCCTGGTCTCTGAAATATTCCGCAATCGCTGTAGCAGTCTGGGCTGCTTTTTTTCGCTCGAGCGCCGGTTTATCCGAAGTTGCAACCACAACAACTGAACGTGCCATACCCTCAGGTCCCAAGTCACGTTCAATAAACTCTCTAACTTCCCTACCACGTTCGCCGATAAGGGCAATCACGTTGATATCTGCTTTTGTATTTCTGGCAAACATACCCATCAATGTAGATTTACCTACACCTGAGCCTGCAAAAATACCAATACGTTGTCCCTTACCTACTGTAATAAGTCCATCCACTGCCTTTACCCCAAGAGGTAACACTTCGTGAATGATTACACGTGATAACGGATCCGGTGGCGGTGCTTCCACCGTGTATTTCGCACCGTAAATAACATCCAGTCCATCAGCCGCCCTGCCAAGCCCGTCCAAAGTACGACCCAAAACCTGATTACTTACCTGTACGGT
>CAZMND010000103.1:0-7177 GCA_964567585.1 uncultured Lachnospiraceae bacterium | reverse complement strand
AGTCACCCTGGATTGGGTTGGATGTATGCCAGTTGAGAGCTTCACAGCCGTATTCGCTGCATCCGATTGGAATGTTAGGATGTTTTGCATGGAAGTTATCAAACCAAGGACCATTCATAGATGTATCGCCGCCGTACCAGCCGAAGTAGTGGTTGTAAGATACCACGTCAGGAATCTGTACGATGGAAGAATCTATTTTACACATTGTAAGACAAGCCATCGTAGTTGGTCTTGTTTTGTCCATTTCGTGACATAAATCGTTCAAAATATTGTGGTTTTCGAGTAAGTCGCCATCTTCTTCGCCGCCCATTGTAATTTCGTTAGAAAGACCCCAAACAACGATGGATGGGTGATTGTAGTTCTGTACAATAAGTTCTTTCATCTGTGAAATGGTGTTTTCGCGACCTGTAGCCATATGTTTTGAAATATAAGGAATTTCTGCCCAAATAACCATACCGTATTCATCACACAAATCATAAAAATACTGGTCATGCTGATAGTGTGCAAGACGAATGGTTGTACAACCTACTTCATAAATGAAATCCATGTCTTCTTTGTGGTGTTCCGGTAATAATGCGTTACCAATACCCCATCTGTCCTGATGACGTGAAACGCCGCGTAAAGGGTATTCTTCGCCGTTTAAAATAAATCCGCGTTCCGGATCAATTTCGAATGTACGGCAGCCAAAACGGGCTGATACGCTGTCTAAAACAGTATCGTCTTCCATTAAGTCTACTTTTGCGGTATATAAGTATGGGTCTTTACGTCCGTGCCACAAATGTACGTCGTTAATCACAAGGTCACAAGATGTATCGTCACTTATTGTTGTAGCTACAACGTTACCTTCTTTGTCGAGGAGTGTATAGCAGACCTTCTGTCCCATTTTGCTGTTTGCAATATAAGTATCTACGTGGATGGAAGCATTGCCGTCTTCGATAGCTGGAGTAACTGCAAGGCCGGTGCCGCCAAAATAATCCAAATCGAAGTGTGAATCGTTTACACAAACTAAATTTACGTCACGGTAAAGACCACCATAGAATGTGAAGTCAGCGGTCTGTGGATATACCACTTCGTTTGGTGAGTTGTCTACTGTAATAACTAATAAAGTTTTATCTGTCAATTCTTCTGTAATATCTACTCTCCAGGTAGAGTAACCGCCATCATGATGAACAAGGTGTTTTCCATTTACGTAAACATCAGCAGAAGAGTTGGCACCTTTAATTTCCAGGTAATAACGGTCTGCCTTTGGAAGCTCCATTTTGTCCAATTCTTTTGCGTAGTAACAGGTTCCGCGGTAGTAGTCGTTTCCACCGTCCTGACCATCAATTGCGTTCCAACAGTGTGGAAGGTTTACGAAGTCCCATTTGTTGTTCACTTCTGTTGGGATTTCTGTAGCATTTTTTGTAAATGCCCATTTTGTGTTTAAACTTAATACTTCTCTCAATTCAAAGTACCTCCTTGAGTTTTAGTGAAATAAAGGCGCCTGGCAACTACTGCCGCCAAACGCCTTAGATTTTAAGTTGTTAAATCAAATTATTGTGGAATTTCTCTTCCGTGTTTTTCTGCAAGTGCTTTTACGTTTGCATCAACCTGTTTCTTGTGGAGTGGATACCAGAACCAAAGAACAAGTGCAAGTAAACCAAAGCCGATAGCCGGCATCAATGTAGAAATATTGAAGATGCCTGCCAATACAGATTCTGACTGTTTTAAGCCTTCAGCTGCAGCTTCTGAGTTGTAGCCGATAGCTTCAAGGAGCCATCCTGATACACCGGCTGCTAAGGCCTGACCTAATTTACGTGCGAATGAATACATAGCGTAAACAGAACCGTCTTCACGAACACCATTTTTGAGTTCTGAGTAGTCGATTACGTCTGTAATGAGCGCCCAAGATACCATTGAGAATACGCCAAGACCTAACCAGCAGAGCATCTGAAGTCCACAGTATACCCAAACGCTTTCAGGGCGAAGGATAAACAGAACGACCATAACTGCTGCAGCAAACAAGTTGGATACAATAGAAACTTCAGCTTTACCGAATTTCTTTGCAAGAGGTTTAGCAAAGATAGCGGCTGCAATCATACCAAACATCATCATCATAGTAGATGCTGACTGAGCTGTTGCGTTGTTGTAATAGTCCGGATAGATGTAAGCGGCCATATTCTGCATTGTAAGCTGTGCAAGAAGCATAACTAAAGATGCAACAATGATGGAAATGAGGGCACGGTTTGTGAAAGCGCTTTTTAACATCTGACCTACAGAAGGTCCTTTTTCTCCGGTTGGTTCAACAACGACACGTTCTGTAATAAGTTTGTAGCAAAGTAAGTAGCAAATAATTGCCAATACTGAGAAAATACCTGCTGCTAATGTAACTTTTCCGCCGATTAATGTTTCTTTTACAGTACCATCAGCGAGAGTAACTTTGTCGTAAGCGATGATAGGTAATAAAATACCGATTACCATACCTGCCAACATACCGCCCATTGTACGGAATGTGGAAAGTGACTGACGGTCGCCCGGATCAGCAGAAACTGCAGATGCCATAGAACCGTAAGGAATGTTGATACCTGTGTAGCAGAATGAACCCCATAACAGGTATGTAATTGCGATGTACGCAATTCTTACACCCATAGGAAGGTGTGCAAGACCGCTCTGGTACATAAGGAATGATGCGATTGCTACTGGAACGCACATACGCAAAATCCATGGTTTAAATTTACCGTTTGGTGTAACCTTGCTTCGGTCACAAATACGACCCATAGCAACGTCTGTCACGGCATCTACGAAACGTGCAAGCATCATAATTGTACCGATAATACCGGCAGAGATACCTAAAACGTCTGTACAGAATTTTGACAGAATCATCGTTGACAAAATGAAAGTAAAATCGTTACCAAAGTCCCCAAATAAGTAACCCATTTTGTCACGCATACCAAAAGGTCTAACTGGTTTACTAGTTTTCATTAAGTGTCCTCCCTTATATAGTTTTTAGCTGTAACCCATAAACTTCTTAACTAATATTATAGACTTTCTTCACAAAAATTGTGAGTAAAATTTTTAAGTATATTAGAATAATTTTTATATTAAGGATTAGAATTGATTGAAAAAGTAATAAAAATGTACTATGATAGTTTATATATTGTGTGATTTTTGTTAAAAAATGCCAAAAAAGCGGAGAGCATAATTATGTTTTATCAGTCAGAGTTGAATTTTTTGTGTAATATATTAGAAAAATGTCGCATAAAAACAACCTTTTTAAATCCTAATATCAAAATGGATGAACAGTTTGATTTAGGACTCAGAGCTATGCTCAAAACGGAAGAAAATGCGGACAAAAGCATATTTGACATAGTAAATCCGCTTGAGGAGGCAACAATCTACAAACTGGTAGACAGATTTTCGGCCACATACCTTTTCTTTTTATTACCCAATCACGGCGTGGAAAATTTGATGCTCATTGGCCCGTATCTGACGAATATTCCGTCTTCCGAACAGATTATGGAGTGGTCGGAAAAAAATGGGATTGCACCAAGATATTACAAACAGATGGAAGCCTACTATGCAAGTATTCCTCTTTTGCCGGAAAATAATCAGATTTTTGCTATGCTGGATTCTTTTGGTGAAACAATTTGGGGCGGTGCGGATAAGTTTTCGTCTGTAGATATTAATAAGGAAATGGTTTATGTTCCACAGATGTTTTCCAAGAAAGAGGAAAAAGAGTCGGAAGATACTCTGTGGAATATGAAAATGATGGAAAACAGATATGCCTACGAAAATGAAATGATTAAGATTGTTTCCGAAGGCAGAGTTCATAAAATAGATATGATGTTTTCTATGTTTTCGAACTTGCGGTTTGAACAGCGTTTGGCGGACCCTGTAAGAAATGGTAAAAATTACTGTATTATTATGAATACGCTTCTAAGAAAAGCGGCAGAACAGGGTGGCGTACATCCTTTGTATCTGGATGGAGTTTCTTCCAACTTTGCAATGGAAATCGAGCAGATTACTTCGGAAAAAGCTATATATGATTTGATGCAAAATATGTTCCGTACTTATTGTGTGCTTGTGAAAAAGCATTCTATGAAAGGTTTTTCCGCTCCGGTACAAAAGGCGCTAACGCATATTGATTCCGATATTTCCACTAACATAAGCACAAGTACACTGGCAAGTATGCAAAATGTCAGTGCCAGTTATCTTTCTTCTATATTTAAAAAAGAAACCGGAAAAAGTGTTACGGAATATATAAACGGTAAACGTGTGGAAATGGCAAAGGATCTTTTGAAAAAGACTAATTTGCAGGTGCAGACCATTGCACAACATTGCGGAATTATGGATATGAATTATTTTTCCAAGGTATTCAAAAAATATGTAGGAAAGACTCCCAAGGAATATAGGGAATCCTTCCGTAATAAATAATAATAATAATAAGAGCGGACTAGTTGTTGCCGGAAGAAAAGTCTCTGGGACTGATTCCGTACTCGGCTTTAAAGGCCCGGAAAAAACTGGTGTAGTCCGAAAAACCGCAGCCGGCGCAGACTTCTTTGGCAGCCCTGCCATCAAGAAGCATCTGACAGGCACTGGTTAAGCGCTTTAAAATAATGTAGCGGTAAATGCTTACACCGACCTCGCTACTAAAGGCATGGGATAAATGGTATTTACTTACGTAAAATTTTCCGGCGATGCTTTCTAAGGAAAGCTCTTCGTGAAAATGCTCATTAATATAGGTAAGAACCTGTGATACTAAAGTGGAGGATTCTTCCTTTGGCTGTATACGAGGCTTGGGGGAGCGTATGGCAAGGCGGTTTAGTTCCACCATAAATTGCAAAAACAGGCCATGGGCATATAAATCATTGCCAAGGTCATTTCCGTAGCATTCGCGAATTAGCTCGTTCAGTCTTGTGGTTAGGGTGGTACGCTCTACGGTTTTGGGATGGATTAAGTTGGTATGTGTGGGCAGAGAGGTATCAAAGCATCTGGCTAAATCCACATTGCCCAAGGAAAGTTTTTCCAAATATTCCTTGTTAATCCAAAGCACAATTCGTTCATAGGTTTTGCTTTCCGGGGCTACAATCGGCCTGTGCAGTTCCATCGGGTTAATAAGGAGCAAATCTCCCGGCTCCAAACGGAAGGTTTTACCATCAACCCAGTATTCGGCGGCGCCGCCTAAGAAAAAATACACCTCATAAAAATCGTGGTGATGTACTTCCACGGTATCGGGGCGTGGTTCTTTATAATGAAAAATTTCAAAATGATTGCCATGCATTATTTGGCGCGGGTCAAAATGTTGCGATTGCGTTTTCATATTGCTCACCTCAAAACCAGTGTATAGCAAGATTTGCAATAAGTCAAACAACTAAAGCAATATATATTGCAAAAGTTATATGTTAAAATGAGTGCAATTAGGACGAAAGGAGACCATCACATTGAATGCATTTTTGAATGAAGATTTTCTTCTCACAACAGACACGGCAAAGAAACTGTATCATGATTACGCAAAGGATATGCCGATTATCGACTATCACTGCCACGTAAGTCCGCAGGAGATTTTTGAAAACAAGCGTTTTGAAAATATTTCCCAGGTTTGGCTCTCGGGCGATCATTACAAATGGAGACTGATGCGTTCCAACGGTGTGGATGAGCATTTTATCACAGGAGATGCGCCGGACCGTGAAAAATTCCAGAAGTTTGCTGAAATGCTTCCGAAAGCAATCGGAAACCCAATGTATCATTGGTGCCATTTGGAACTTAAGAACTATTTCGGTTACAATGGCGTGTTAAACGGTGATACAGCCCAGGAGGTCTGGGATATTTGTAATGAAGCGTTAAAGAATGAAGATATGGGCGTTCGCGGCCTTATAAAGAAGAGCAATGTTACATTTATCGGTACAACTGATGATCCGACAGATTCTCTTATCTGGCACAAAAAACTGGCAGAAGATCCCACAATGGATTGTGTTGTAGCACCTTCCTTCAGACCGGACAAAGCCTTGAATATTGATAAAGACGGCTGGAAAGATTATATTGTCAAATTGTCAGAGGTTGCGGAAATTGAAATTCACGACATTGACACATTGGAAGAAGCGCTCCGCAGAAGAATTGCATATTTTGATGCAAATGGCTGCCGCGCAAGTGACCACGGCCTTGACAGAATGGTTTATGTAGATAGAGAAAAAGAAGAAGTAGACGACATTATGCAGAAGGCTCTTTCAGGCTGGAAAGTAACGGTGGAAGAAGCAGATGCGTTAAAAACAAGACTTCTTGTTTTCTGTGCCGGTGAGTACAAAAAACTCGGTTGGGCGATGCAGCTTCATTATAACTGCTTAAGAAATCCAAACTCAGAAATGTTTAAAAAATTAGGTCCTGACACAGGTTTTGACTGTATCGGAACACACGATGGCTGTGTGGAACTTAGCAGCTTGCTTGATAAGATGTATAAAACTGACAGTCTTCCAAAGACAATTATTTACAGTTTGGATGCTTCGGATAATGCATTTATCGATACACTGATCGGTTCTTTCCAGGGAAGTGAAATCCCGGGGAAAATTCAGCACGGTAGTGCGTGGTGGTTTAATGACCATAAACAGGGAATGAGAGATCAGCTTACAAGTCTTGCCAACTTGGGGTTACTTGGCAACTTTGTTGGTATGCTCACAGACTCCCGCAGCTTTTTAAGCTATGCCAGACATGAGTATTTCAGAAGAATACTTTGTGCACTCATTGGGGAATGGGTGGAAAATGGCGAATATCCAAATGACTTAAAGACACTTGGAGAAATTGTAGAAGGTATTTGTTTTAACAACGCAGTACGTTATTTTGGATTGGAGGAAAAATAGGTATGAATATGAAACTTTCTTTTCGTTGGTATGGTGAAAGCGACCCAATTTCGCTTGAGTACATTTCGCAGATTCCGGGAATGCGTTCCATCGTTTCCGCAGTTTATGATGTAAAACCGGGTGAGGTTTGGCCGAGAGAAAGCCTTGAAAAAATGAAACAGCAGTGCGAAGAACACGGACTTGTATTTGACGTGGTTGAATCTATTCCGGTTCATGAAAATATTAAACTCGGCAGAGGCAATGTAGATGAGCTGCTTGATGTATACTGTGAAAACATCAGAAGATGTGCCCAGTACGGTGTAAAATGTGTAACCTACAACTTTATGCCTGTCTTTGACTGGACACGT